>JAZONU010000204.1:0-6633 GCA_045654605.1 Candidatus Caccoplasma sp.
TCTTGGTGGTGTAGCTAAAGGTGCGTTCACAGCAGAAGAGGCAGAAAAACGCTTCGAGGCTTGGGTGGCAAACAAACAAAAAGGTGTTGATGCTATCAAAGCTCAATTAAGTGCAGCTAAAGTTGAGGATGTTAAAAAACGTCTTGAGGCTGAGAAAGCAGTAAATGCCGCTAAAGCAGAAGAGGTATCTAAAAAACGTGCAGAGAAAGCAGCAGAATTAGCAGCAGCAGCTGCTGAGGCAGCAGCAGAAGAGGCTCCAGCAACAGAGGAGGCTCCAGCAGCAGAGTAATAAATATCTCACAAAAAACAGATAAAAAGCAATCACATACGAGTGGTTGCTTTTTTTTATTAAATACCAATGTTGCTATTAATTAAAAAAAATGGTATCTTCGCAGAGAGAATAAGAAATTAACACAATATAATTATGTCTATTTTAAAAGGAGGAAAAGCAGTTGGCGTGGCTTGTGACCATGCTGGATTTGAGGCTAAAGAGGTTATTAAATCTCTTTTAGCAGAGATGGGAGTAGAGGTTAAGGATTTTGGATGCTACTCTACTGAGAGTGTTGACTATCCTGATTTTGCACACCCGTTGGCTTCTGCAGTTGAGAGTGGCGAGTGCTACCCAGGATTTGCAGTATGTGGTAGTGGTAATGGAATTAACATGACTCTAAACAAACATCAAGGAGTACGTTCTGCATTGTGTTGGACAGAGGAGATTGCTTCACTTGCTCGTCAACACAACGATGCAAATGTGTGTGTTATGCCGGGAAGATTTATTCCTGAGGAGACAGTAAAAGCGATTGCTAAAATATTTATTGAGACTGAGTATGAAGGAGGACGTCACCAACGTCGTATCGATAAGATACCGCTATAATCCTTGAGAACATAAGAGTCTATATATAATAAAAAAACTACTATCATTGATAGTAGTTTTTTTATGATTATAAGATATAAAATTAAAACCAGTTTTTAATCTTTATTCCCTAAATTGTAGTTCCATTGTTTAAGAGCATATCCCCAATGTTTATCAACCAATTCAATTGTTTCTGGTTTGTATTTGTAAGCATTCTTTTTATGACCTTTCTTTTTGCCAATGTATGCTTCAATAGCATCTTTTGCCTCATCCCAACCACCAAGCGAAAGTTTTTCATAAATATCTTTAGTTTTGCCTAAAGGATCTGCCTCAAAATCCTCAAATCGGAGCTCTACAAGATTGCCTTCGGGTATAAGATTTTTGTCTGCCTCGTAGCGATTATATAGTCTTGTGTAAGTCTCTAAAATATCTTTATCCAACTCTTCGTTTGAATAGTCTTGGAATTTAAGAGGTTGAATAGTCTTAGAGAAGAAGTTGCGAGTTGACTCTAATATAGTATAAGGGTTACGAACCAGATAGATAAATTTAGCATTTGGGAACATCTCCAAAAGGAATTTTATTCTTCCTGTATTAGGAGGATTTTTTGAAAGGTATCTTTTACCTTTTGTATCCCAAAGAGAAGTTTTAATTAAGCGCTCGTAACACTCTTTAAAAGAGGCTTTCTCTTCATCAGATATAGTTTCAAATAGAAGATATTTACTACGATACTCCTCTGTGTCTTGAGGGAAGACCCAAAAGTTGTAAAATGAGTATGGCGACATGTTTGACATTGCAAATTCTTCCTCTTGAGGTTGATCATTGTTAAGCTCCATTCCGTCAGCTTCTCGCTTTTTAGGCATAGCCAAAGCTGTCATCTTTTTGAAAAAACCTTTAAGTGTAAACATTATGAAGGGGAAGACGGTTTGATAAGTCGATGTGTATCCAAATTGTTTGTCACACGCAAAAACGTTGTGAACAAACGTTGTACCGCTACGCCAGTGTCCTATAATGAATAGAGGGGAGTCGTTAAGTTTGACATCTCCCAATTTCTTTTTATATAGTCTATCTTCCCAAAAGTTCAATGAACTTAAAATACGGCAGATAACTTTTGTAAGACGATATTTGGCCTTGTAACCTTTGTCTATTGTTCTGTTTTTGCAAACTCCCTTGAAGGTGCTCCATGATGCTCCAACTAAGGTGTTTACAGGAAGATTTTGAAATTTAAATCCCATTGTAAGTTTAGATTAAAGGTTTAACATCACTAGCAATCTCTCCATCTTTTGCGTTGCAAACAATAACGTCGTTATCTGCTACTCCGTTCATAACAATAACAGAGTAACCTTGTTTAGCAATCTTCTTAGCAATTGTCATAACGTTATTTTTGTTGTCTATCTCATTCGCATCAATGATAATAGGCATAGCACCAATATCAAATAAGCGACGTTCAAGGGTATAAGCAAACTCATTTACACACTCTTTCTTATCTCCATTTATAGAGTAAACTTTTCCGTCGATACCAGTAAGTTTCTTGCGGTCTGCGGCAGAGATAAGAGAGTTTCCTGCTCTCATAGTCAATTTGTCCTCTTCGCTAATTGAAGATGAAAGTTCTTTCTCGTCAACCTCACCAATAATCATACCAACAGCAGAAGTATTGTTTGTTATTGGGTCTATAATGATAAATGAACCGCAGTTTTTATTCTTAGAGTATGGATCAAAGAAAATAGGCTCGTTTGTAACAAAAACAGCCTTACCAATTTCATTTAGTTGTAATGCTTTGCAATCTGATTTCTCCATTGTGTTCACATCGACTTTGTAACGAATTTGGTCAATTCTTACGCGAGTTGTGTGAGTAGTTTGTTTGATGAAATATTGTTGGTCGGGGTTCATGCCCTTTTCGTCCATCCAAACCAACATGGCCTCAAAGTTGCGACTTACAATAGGGGAGTTGTTTGTATGAACCAACATCTCTCCGCGTGAAATATCAATCTCATCCTCCAAAGTTATAGTTACTGATTGAGGAGGGAATGCGTAATCAATCTCACCTTCGTAAGTATGGATACCCTTCACTCTTGAAGTTTTACCCGAAGGAATAGCCATAACCTCATCGCCTTTGCGAACAACACCTGATGCTACTTTCCCGCAGAAACCTCTAAAATCAAGATTTGGGCGAAGAACATATTGAACAGGGTATCTGAAATCCTCAAAGTTGTTGTCATTAGCAATCTCAACAGTCTCAAGGTAGTCAAGTAGGGGAATACCATCAAACCAAGGAGTATTCTCTGATTTATTTACCACGTTATCTCCTTTAAGAGCAGACAATGGGAAACATTTAACATCAGGAATATTTAAAGGTTCAATAAAGTCTGTATAGTCTTTTACGATTTTATCGAATACCTCCTTGCTGTAATCAACAAGGTCCATCTTATTTACTGCCAATATAACGTGTTTGATACCTAAAAGCGATACCAAATAAGAGTGTCTGCGAGTTTGAGTGATAACACCTGTGCGAGCATCCACCAATATAATAGCAAGGTTGGCTGTTGAACCACCGGTAATCATATTACGAGTATATTGCTCGTGTCCCGGAGTATCAGCAATAATAAATTTACGTTTATTAGTAGAGAAGTAGCGGTAAGCAACGTCGATAGTAATACCTTGCTCACGTTCAGCTTTCAATCCGTCTAACAATAGGGCGTAGTCGATATTGTTTTCACCTGCATTACCAACACGTTCGCTATCTCTTGTAAGAGCATCTAATTGGTCTTCGTATAACTTTTTGCTATCAAAAAGAAGTTTACCGATAAGAGTTGATTTTCCGTCATCAACCGAGCCTGCGGTAAGAAGACGCAAAAGATCTTTTTTCTCGTCTTGATCTAAAAATTCTGTAATATTTAATGTTTGACTCATCTTCTATAAAATTAAAGCAGGTTCTTAAAAATATCCTTCTCTCTTCTTTTGCTCCATACTAGCCTCTTGGTCAAAGTCGATAACGCGAGTAGTACGTTCAGATTTTGTTGTAATCATCATCTCCTCAACAATCTTCTCAATTGTATCAGCTTCTGATTCAACAGCACCAGTCAAAGGGTAACAGCCCAATGTGCGGAAACGAACCATCTTCATTTCAGCCTTAGCTCTCATCTCTTCTGGCATACGGTCGTCGTCAGCCAAAATTAAGTTGCCATCAACATTTACAACAGGGCGTTCTTTAGCGTAGTATAGAGGAACAATAGGAATATTCTCCAATCTTATATATTGCCAAATATCCAACTCTGTCCAGTTTGATAAAGGGAATACACGAATAGATTCACCTTTTTGAACCTTTGCATTGTAGATATCCCAAAGTTCAGGACGTTGGTTTTTAGGGTCCCACTTGTGGAAGCGATCGCGGAACGAGAAGATTCTCTCTTTTGCACGCGATTTCTCTTCATCACGACGAGCACCACCAAAAGCGGCATCAAATTTATGTTTATCAAGAGCCTGTAAAAGGGCTTGAGTCTTCATGACATCTGTGTGAACTTTACTACCATGAGTAAAGGGACCAATACCAGCCTCGTACGCCTCTTTGTTATATTCAACGATAAGATTCCAACCAAACTCTTTTGCATATTTATCGCGGAAATCAATCATCTCTTTAAATTTCCATTTTGAATCGATGTGCATTAGAGGAAAGGGTACACGACCGGGTGCAAATGCTTTCTCTGCAAGACGAACCATAACAGAAGAATCCTTACCGATAGAGTATAGCATTACAGGTTTCTCAAACTCTGCAGCAACCTCTCTAATAATGTGGATTGCCTCTGCTTCAAGTTCTTTAAGATGACTTAAATTATATTCTTTCATATTGATAATGATTATTGGGAAGATGTATATTGTATATACCAACTACACTTTTTTACACAAATTCCCTTATAATAAATTATATTTTGCAAATATACTAATAAGCGAGCAAAATAATATCAAGTTTACTTGAATATTTTACAGCGAGCGAGAGTATTTTCGGCGTTTTTATTCCTAATAACCTTAATGACCCTAATGACCCTAATGACCTTAATCTCCTTATCCCCAAAACAAAAAAAACGGGAAGCGGAGCTTCCCGTTCTATACTAATGAAAAATTAAAATCTATTTTCTCCCTTTCAAAGCAGCAATAGCAAGAATAACTCCCAATGCAACACCCAAAAGAGCAGCAAAAAGAACTTGTAAGTCTTGTGGTAGAAGGAATGTAATTGTATGAGCTGGGAACCAGAATAATGGGATGGTCTTTTTAAATACAAAACCCCATTGAACTTTCCAATTTAGTTCGCTAATATATTTTCCAAAAGGAATTGGAGTTATAAGTGCTTTAATTGATCCTCCGCAATTTAGAATATGTGTATCGGTAATCTTGTGGAATGTCATAAATACAGGTGCAAAAATAGAGTTCATTGCAACAGATATGGCAAATGCAACTAATACCTTATCAAAACATAATTTTCCTGCAAGTACGTTAGTGGCTTCAGTCATCCCCGCAACCTCCATAAAAACAGGAACTCCTGTTGAGAAAACTTTCATTGCTCCTCCAATGCAAACTCCCAATATACCCCAAATAACCATACGAGGAATAACTCCGAAAGTTTTTGTAATATACTTACCATTTAAAATTCTCATGCCAATCATCTCTCCAATTGTTGAGAGTATGGCAAATTTTAAGAAACTCATGGCAATTGCGTGTTCAGAGTTAAAGGTTTTATACCACTCATACACGCTATCACATACAAAGAATGGCAAAAACAACGTAACAACTATTGCGATAAAAATCAAATCACACTTTTTCATCTCCTCTTTTTATAATGCTATTCTATTAGATATCTTCTCTTTAAGAATTTCAATACACTCTTCTATGTTGTATTTTGATGTATCAATTGATGCAAACGGATTTTCAGGAGCCTCAAAAGGTGCTGAGATGCCTGTAAAATCTTTAATCACACCTGCTCTTGCTTTCTTGTAAAGACCTTTAACATCGCGTTGTTCACAAACTTCAAGAGGTGTGCTTATAAATACTTCAAGAAAATCATCCTTGCCAATAATATCGCCTGCCATTTTTCTTACCTCATTAGTGGGGCTAATAAACGATGCAATTGTAATGATACCGCTATCTGCAAAAAGTTTTGCAACCTCAGCTATACGGCGTATATTCTCTTTTCTGTCTTCCTCTGAAAATCCAAGATTGTTGTTAATTCCTGTTCTAATATTGTCTCCATCTAAAAGACGGCATACATAACCTTGGTTATGTAACTCTCTTTCAAGAGCAATGGCAAGAGTGCTTTTACCCGAGCCTGAAAGTCCCGTAAACCAAAGAACCACACCACGTTGGTTAAGAAGTTTCTCACGGTCGTTGCGTTGCAACATTCTGTCAAATATAGGGTATATGTTTTCTGTAGGCATATCTAATTAGTATAATTAAAGTTTTATATTATTGATAGAATCTGTTACTATGTTGGAAGAGGAATTTACTATAGAATCATTTATGACAGTTGCTACAGGTTCTATTGCATCTGTCGGTATATCTGTTAAACTGCCCCAGTATATAAGCGGAACAAATATAGTAGTTATAATCCAGCAGATGATACTCAAAGGCACACCTACTTTTATGAAATCTTTAAACTTGTAACCACCAATACTTTGCACAATTAGGTTTGTTTGATAGCCGATTGGGGTAGAGAAACTCGCTGATGCAGCAATGCATATTGTAATAAAGAATGGCATGGGGTCTAATCCAAGATTGTTTGCCATTGATAGAGC
>JAZONU010000205.1:0-2760 GCA_045654605.1 Candidatus Caccoplasma sp.
ACTGCAACTGTATCATTTTCGTTTACAATGGGTATAACTCCATTCTCCAACATCACCTCAATACATTGCTTTTGATTCAAGTAGAGACGACGTGTTGAGAAACACTCTTTCATTGTAAGTACCTGTCCGCAACAGATACCATGTTTGCTGAATAACTCGTAGTAGTTGTTTAGGAGTTTTACCTGCCCTACCGCCGAAAACAATTGACGAGATTTTACAGCATCAATCTTTTTGTCAAGATGCAACTCTCCTCGACCAGATGCTACTGCTCCTGACGATACGAGTATAACCTCAACTCCGTTGTGGTGCAGTTCGGCAATTTGTGCCACAAGCGAAGCCATACGCTCGGTATCGAGCATACCATCCTTACTTGTTAGCACATTGCTTCCTATTTTTACCGCTATGCGTTTAAATCGGTACTGCATATCTCGAAGATATTATTTTTTACGTATTTCGTATCGTTTAATTTTACCACTGATTGTTTTAGGCAACTCGTCAACAAACTCAACTACACGAGGGTATTTATATGGTGCAGTTGTGCGTTTTACGTGGTCTTGTATCTCTTTTATAAGGTCTGCTCCTGCTTTGCTCTTATACTCTTTTGAAAGAACAATGGTTGCTTTAACCACCTGTCCGCGAACCTCATCGGGTACTCCTGTTATGGCACACTCAACAACAGCGGGGTGTGTCATCAATGCACTCTCAACCTCGAATGGCCCAATGCGATAACCTGACGATTTGATAACGTCATCGGCACGTCCTACAAACCAGAAATAACCATCCACATCACGCCAAGCAACATCGCCTGTGTAATATATTCCGTCGTGATGTGCATCGCGAGTAAGTTCTTCGTTACGATAATAACCCAAGAATAATCCAAGAGGTTTGCCTTTATCTGTGCGAATTACAAGTTGTCCTTGCTCTCCGTCTTCAGCCCAGCGACCATCTGCTGTCAATAGGTCAATATCATATTGAGGGTTGCGAACTCCCATTGAACCCGGTTTTGGCGTAATCCAAGGATATGTTGCTACGGTAAGTGTTGTTTCGGTTTGACCAAATCCCTCCATAAGTTTAACTCCTGTCAAGCGGTAGAACTCCTCATATACTTTGGGGTTTAAAGCCTCTCCTGCAATTGTGCAATATTTTAAAGAAGATATATCGTATTTTGTCAAATCCTCTTTAATGAAGAAACGGAATACGGTTGGAGGTGCACAGAACGATGTGATTTTGTATTTGCTTATCATCTTCAATACATCATCACCCTCAAATTTCTCAAAGTCATATACGAAAACAGCTGCTCCTGCAATCCATTGTCCGTACAGTTTTCCCCAAACTGCTTTACCCCAACCTGTATCGGCAAGTGTAAGGTGCAGGCTCTCCTCGTTCAAGTTGTGCCAATATGAACCTGTTATGATGTGAGCCAATGGGTATGTGAAGTCGTGTATAACCATTTTGGGATTACCTGTTGTTCCTGATGTAAAGTACATCAACGATATATCATCGTTTTTGTTGGGAGAGGCCGGTTTTACAAATGGTGCCGCACTCTCAATTCCTTTGTGGAAATCTTCCCAACCTTCAGGTACTTTGGGACCTATTGAGATACATTTTTCAAGTGAAGGTGATTTCTCAAGAGAGTTATTTACGTGATTGATAACGATATCATCTCCGACAGCTACGATTGCTTTGATGTCGGCTGCATTGCAACGGTATATTATATCTTTTTCAGTTAAAAGGTGTGTTGCAGGAATACATACTGCACCTAACTTGTGAAGAGCTATTATTGAGAACCAAAACTCATAACAACGCTTAAGAATAAGCATTACCATATCGCCATGCCCAATTCCCAATGAGCTGAAATAAGAGGCTGTTTTATCACTCTCACGTTTGATGTCGGCAAAGGTAAAGTCGATATGTTCACCTTCGCTACTAACCCAAGTCATTGCTATTTTATCAGGCTCTTTCTCTGCCCAACCATCAACTATATCGTAACCAAAGTTAAAGTTCTCGGGAACATTAACTTTGTAGTTTTTCATAAAATCCTCTTGTGAGGAGAATGTTGTCTGTTTTAAGAATCTTTCTAACATATTTCAAGTAGGGATATATACCCTCGTTTTTACATTATTATTGCAAGGAATTTAACAGGTTTGCCATCAAGGGCTTTCATACCGTGAGGACGTAGTGCATCAAAATATATGCTGTCGCCTTCGTTCAGGATAATCTCTTTACCTGCAATTTTCAACATCATACGTCCTTCGAGAATTATATTAAACTCTTGTCCTGCATGACTATTTTCATGTATCGGAGCTTCATCTTCCTTGGGTTCCACAATAACAATAAATGGGTCAGCTTTGCGGTTTCTAAACCCTGCTCCCAACGATTGGTATTTGTATGCTTGTGTACGCTCCACTGCTGCTCCTTGCCCTTTGCGAGTTAAGAAATAACTACTCATGTGAGGCTCATCTCCAAACATAAGAACCGACAAATCAACTCCGCAATTTTGGCTTATTTTATGTAATATACTTACGGGAATATCCACACTTCCCGATTCATAGTTTAAATATTCACTCTCATCAATACCACACTTCTCAGCCATTTCAAATGACGAAAAGTCTAACGCATCGCGCAAGCCTTTCAAACGTGTGGCAATTTGTATTATTTGTTCATTCATCTTTATTAAATTTTAAACAGTTTCGCCAATAAATTTCACAAACTGTTATTTATTGAATGAGCAAATTTATAAAAAATCAATGAAAATGGAGA
>JAZONU010000206.1:0-2899 GCA_045654605.1 Candidatus Caccoplasma sp.
GATTAACACCTTCGTAATCGACAAAAGCAGATGCGTTTAATCTCCTGCGTTGAGCCTCAAATTCTGCTGCAAGAGCCTTGTTGCGTAGTGTTCCCAATTGGCGAATATCTATATACATTGGGTGGAATGCATATATCGATATGCTGTTGTATGGGTAAGAGTCGGTCCAGGTATTGCTGATTGTAGTATCGTTAATGGGTAGAATTTGAACAGCTCTTTGGTGTGTATGTGCTGCCCATGCAACAAAATCTTTAAGGTCGCCAAAGTCTCCAACACCAAAACTACCTTCACCTCGCAACGAGAATACCGGAATTGCAGTACCGGCTATTTTCTTATTCAGGCTCTCAAAGAATGGTTCCATCTCGATAGAGAAGAAGATATGATTGCTATCGAGATCGGTTACATACATTGAACGGTTTTCGCCACGTTCCCACTCAACAATAATACCGTTTTCATCTATTATAACAAATTTAAATTCGTAACGAGCAGCACAATTGGCACGAACAACACCTTCCCAAACAAAAGGTGCAACCTCTTTCATAGGAACAGGAATTTTCCACCCTCCCAAAATATCTTCTCTACCACAAATGGCAACACGTCTGTTGTTGCCAATATGGGGTACTAAGGCTCTGAAAACAGTGTTATTATCACCTATAACAGTTTCGCGGTATGGAGTAAACATCTTATCTCCACTGAAAGCCGAACTGAAGAGATATGCAAATTCGGGTAGATCTCGCCAGGTGTCGTAAATAAAGAGTTTTGATTTCTCACTCTTTCCAAGCCACAAAGAGTGGCACATTACTCCACTCTCAATACGAGTGCATTTGCCATTCTCATATACAGCGTATGAGTACTCTAACTTGCTATCGGGAGCAAAACCATTTATTGTTAAAGCTCCACTCCAAGTAGCATCGTTATAACTATTCAAAAAAAGAGGTTCAATGCTATCGTTCTTAAAAACAACTGCTATTACCTCGTCGCCTTTAGTGCGGTACTCTATTTTAAATTCTATTACCATCTGAAATATAAATATCCCGATTAGGGGGATAAACTTTAAAGTTTATATATAACTCTTTCAAAGATATTATTAATTTTTCATCTATGCCCAATTTGTCTTAAAAAAACTTTATATTTGAACTTCTATATTAAATAAATGAGATATTTTTGCAATGTTGGAATAAATGACGGAATAAATAATATATGAAAAAATTATTATTACCATTAGTACTATCAGGATTATTAGCATGTAAACCGAGTCAAAAGATTAGATACGAAACACCATACCCCCTAACCTCGTACGAGGAGTTGGAGGATACAAAACCTGTTGATGAAGAGGCTTGGAATAACCTTTCGGAGAGTTTTAACCTAACTTGGGCTGATAAGGACATACACTACTCATACAAAAATGTACCCAATGTAGTTACCTGTTCAGATACTGTAATTACTGCATGGCGTGGCGAGAGAGTCAGTGCGTTGGCATTGATATACACAACAAAGAATATAGAGGGTGTTGAATTGAAAATATCTCAGATAGATGGCGTTAAAGGTAGTGCCGATGCAAAATTTCTTACCTACGTTATGACAGATGGTTTTAATGCCGATGGTAACGGAACTTGCGGATATCGCCCCGACCACTCAATTTATGACAGTTCTATGGTTGCCGATGTTATAGATAACCAAAAGATAAAAACTTTGAAGGCTCGCCGAGTACGTCCTGTGTGGTGTACTTTTGAAGTACCAATGGATGTTGAAGCGGGTAACTATAATGTTACTCTTAAAGTAAAGGAGGGTGTTAAAACTTTGGGCAATATCAATGCCGAGATTAAGGTTTTGAACAGGACTTTACCCCAACCCTAAGATTATGTTTTTCACCTTGATTTGTGGCAACAACCCTACTCTGTTTCGCGTTATTACAATGTTGAAAAGTGGAGTAAAGAGCATTTTGAGGCAATGCGACCAATGATGCAGGCTCTTGCACGTGCAGGACAAAAAGTAATCTCAACCGAGATTATTTATGAGCCTTGGGGCGAACAGTCGCACGATAAGTTTGACCCTATGATTGAAACAACACTCAAAGCCGATAGCACTTGGGCATACGACTACACTATATTCGACCGTTGGGTTGAGTTTATGATGGAGTGTGGTATTGACAAGGAGATAAAATGTTTCTCAATGGTACCATGGGATATGAATTTCCGTTACCTCGATGAGGTAAGTGGTGAATATAAATTCCTTCATGCAAAAACATCTGATAAGGAGTATCGTGAGTTTTGGACACCACTTCTTCAATCTCTTGCACAACACCTAAAAGAGAAAGGGTGGTATGAGAAGACATCAATTTGTATGGACGAACGCGAGTTGAGTGCAATGCTCGATGCCTATAATCTTTTACAAGAGGTTGTTCCCGGAATGAAGATGTCTCTTGCAGGTAATTACCACGCAGAGTTGGTTGATTTGTTATATGACTTTACCGTACAATATGAACAATACTTCACAAAAGAGGAGTTAGAACGCCGAAAAGCCAACGGACAAGTAACCCTATACTACACAAGTTGTGCAACAACATACCCCAACTCATATACATTCTCTGCACCAGCCGAAGCAACATGTATGGCTCTACACGCCGTACAAGCCGGTTTTGACGGCTTTTTGCGTTGGGCATACAACAACTGGGGCGAAGACCCTTTACGCGATACACGCTACCGTATGTGGGGTGCAGGCGACTCTTTTTTGATATACCCCGGTTATCGCAGTTCGGTACGCTTTGAACGCTTGGTTGAGGGTATTCAAGATGCAGAGAAAATTCGCATATTGCGTGAGGAGTATAAATCAAACGGAAACAGAGATGCTGCCACCGAGTTAGAGGAGTTGGTAAATACCTTTGCCGAAGGTGAAATGA
>JAZONU010000207.1:0-5327 GCA_045654605.1 Candidatus Caccoplasma sp.
TTAATAACTCCATTAACAGGGAATTCTGCAGGTTGATTACGCATAACAGAGCTATCGAAAACAGTACCATCTATTAAAGTACCATGGTAATGGCAACTAACAGTATCTGTAGCAGAAGGTTTTTTCCCTGTTCCTTCAGTTATTACCTCATATTGTAGCCCACTTGGCAATGTTACAACACCTTCGCGTTTAGCATTTTCTGCAAGAAATTTCTCTCCCTCCTCTAAATTTTTTGTTAGTTTCTCTTTCTCTACCTTCTCAAAGAACTCTTGTATTGCAGTTCTTGCCTCTGCTTCTGTCATTTTGGCACTTTCGCCTGCAAAAACAGTTTTCACCGCCTCTGCAAAATCCTCTACCGAAAGATTTGCAAAGCCACTTGCTTTAAGGTTATTTGCTATGTTTAAGCCCACAGCATAACTTAATTTATCCATTTTATCCTTTGTTTATGTGCGGAATTCGTCCGCGTTATTAATTATTGTTACAATTTTATCAAATGCTTGGCGAAGATAAAAAAATTTTTACAACTCTATTTAGTTTTTAGAGTGAAAAATATATAAATTTACGCATCTTTACACAAATATTGGTATACAAACTTTGTACCAAAGTTTTTGTTGAATTTTATATAGATACAAAATGAAGAAATTGGTGGTGCTTACGGGAGCGGGAATTTCAGCTGAGAGTGGATTAGCAGTTTTTCGAGGCAGTAACGGATTGTGGGGCAGATATAGAGTTGATGATGTAGCCACCATTGAAGGGTGGTACCGTAATCCCGAATTGGTTTTGCAATTTTATAACGAGCGACGATGTGAAGCATTAAAATCGCAACCAAACCATGGTCATACAGGGTTGGTTGAGTTGGAAAAATATTTTGACGTAAAAGTTATAACTCAGAATGTCGATGAATTGCACGAGAGGGCAGGAAGCAAGAATGTGTTGCATCTGCATGGTAGATTGATGTGGGTGCGTTCAGAGAGAAACGAAAATTTAAAGTTCGAGCTTACTGTTGAAGATTGTGAAATAGAGATGGGCGATAAGGCTCCTGATGGGGCTCAATTGCGACCAGATATCGTATGGTTTGGAGAGGCTGTACCAATGTTTGATGAGGCAATAAAATGGGTAGAGGAGGCAGACGTATTTGTAGTTATTGGAACATCTTTGAATGTCTATCCTGCAGCAGGACTCTTGCATTATGTAAAAAGAGGAGTACCCGTTTATTTAATAGATCCCAATCCGGTTAAAGACCCTTACGGAAAAGTTACTACCTACATTCAAAGTGTGGCAAGTGAGGGAGTAAAACAACTGAAAGAGCTACTGCTCAAAAAAGAATAAAAAATAGGATACTCATAACGTATCCTATTTTTGTTAATAACAGCAATACTTATTTATTATTTGCTATTTGTTTTGCGAGTTTATCAAAGATTTCTCCAATTAGACTCTCCGATGATAAGGCAACGGGTTTCCCTTCATCTCCTCCCTCTCTGATGCTTTGAACGATAGGTACTTGAGCAAGAAGTGAAACGTTTGCACTTTGAGCTAATTTCTCGCCTCCACCTTTACCAAATATATAGTATTTATTTTCGGGAAGTTCTGCTGGTGTAAACCAAGACATATTTTCAACAATACCAACGATAGGTACATTTATTTGAGGATTTAGGAACATATCCACACCTTTTCTGGCGTCGGCAAGAGCAACCTCTTGTGGCGTAGTAACAATTATAGCCCCTGTTAATGGGATGAGCTGAACAATTGTCAAATGAATATCGCTTGTACCAGGAGGTAGGTCTATTAATAAGTAGTCCAATTCGCCCCATGCAGCCTCTGTAACAAGTTGCTTAATAGCGTTACTTGCCATACCTCCACGCCATACCGTAGCACTATTTTTATTTACGAAGAAACCTATTGATAATAGTTTAATTCCATATCTCTCTATTGGTTTGATATAATCCTTGCCATCAATCTCTTCTGCTATTGGACGTTCCTCTTCGCAATCAAACATTTTAGGCACGGAGGGTCCAAATATGTCAGCATCTAATAGTCCTACTTTATAACCGTTACGGGCTAATGCTACTGCGAGGTTTGAAGATATTGTCGATTTACCAACGCCTCCTTTGCCCGAAGCAATAGCGATAATGTTTTTTACTTTTGGAAGTATTGGCTCATTTTCAGTTTTTGGTTGTTGTTTAAACTGAGGAGTGATGTTGCCTTTAATCTCGACCTCTTCTCCAACATAAGTTAAAATAGCTGTTTCGGCAGCCCTTATCATTGACTTTATAAAGGGGTCGTTAGGCCTGTCAAATATTAGAGAAAAACTTACTTTGTTTCCCTCAATACGAATGTTGTCGGCAACCATCTCTGCAGTTACAAGATCTTTCCCATTACCGGGATAACGAACTGTAGCAAGAGCATCTATTATAAGTTTTGGATATATTGTCATATTGCTTATTCTCCTTTCTTTGGCTGTTGGCTTCTTCTGCTTCTGTTAAAACTTCTGTAGCTATCGTATTCTATTTCAATATCAGGTTCAATTAGAGGCTCGTTAGAGGTTGGGATAAAACTTAAATATTTTATTGTTAATCCTCTCTCTAACCATTGTTGTTCGTAGAAGGTTTTAATTCCTAAAATCTTATCTTCGATACCCGAGTTGTATAAATCAGCTGTATTAGTAATAATCTCAAACTTGTTTAGTTTAACCATCTCTGCGGTATATGTATATAAGAAAGGACTATCGCTTTTGAGATGTATAATACCCCCTGGTTGTAGAATTTTATTGTATAACTCAATAAAATTAGTAGCGGTTAATCGTTTGCGACACTTCTTCATTTGTGGATCGGGGAATGTAATCCATATCTCTGCTATTTCATTTTCTGCAAAAAAGTGAGGTATAAGTTCAATAGAAGTTCTGAGGAATGCAACATTCTTCATTCCCTTTTCTAATGACTCTTTTGCTCCAGACCATATTCTTGCTCCTTTTATATCTATACCAATAAAGTTTTTCTCTGGATATAGTTGAGCTAACCCAACAGTGTATTCGCCTTTACCACAACCTAATTCCAAAACAATAGGATTGTCGTTTTTGAAGAACATCTCTCTCCATTTGCCTCTCATTTCAAAACCTTTCTCTTTTAAAACAGAGAAGGGGTATTGAAAAACATGTGGGCATTTTTCTATGTACTCGAATTTTTGTAATTTATTTTTCCCCATATATGGTAACTATATTTAAATATTAATTATTATAGTCTGCTATCGAAACGGATAATGTTCTCTACAACAAAAAGAGCTCTAATATCGTTTCTTGAAATCTCTATATCATCATAATCTCTGTTTGCACTCTTTAGAATTACGATGTCTGGGTTTTCGTGTTTTCTGATATATTTTACCATTCGGTAATCATCAAGTAGAACAACATAAATTTGTCCCCAAAAAATCATGTTAAGATTTTTAATCTCTCTAATGGCTAACATATCTCCATTATTTATAACTGGAGTCATACTATCGCCACTTACTTTTACAATATAATTTTCAGGATTGATAAAGGGTACATTTATAGACCCAATGATTTGTTCCGAAGAGAACATCAAACTTCTGCCACTTGGACCTGCTGTAACATCAATATCATAAACTTTAGCACCCTCGTTAGTTGTTGAGTTTATTACGTTCGAGGGGAGAGTAATTGTTTTAGAATTTGAAACTGTTGAGCTTTTGTGTTTCTCTCCTTTGCCTTCAAGTAGCCACTCTTTCGAAACGCCTAACTCTACAATTATTTTATTGGTTAGTACGCGAGAAATAGCCAATTTCCCATTAATCTGTTTTGAGAAATTTGAGCAATCCGTGCCTATTCTTGAGGCAAATTCGTTTTGGCTGATACCCATCTCCTTGATGAGCTCTTTAATTCTTGCAGCAATTTCGTTCATTTCATGTTATTTTATAAATATAACACTTCGCTGTTGTAATATTACCCTATATTTGTTCCGCACAAGGGTAGCTTACTACTTCTGGTTTTATAAAAACAAAGGTATATAAACTTTTTTGCAATAAAAAATTTTCACCATAAAATATGGTATTTTTATTAAAAATGTGGTTATTTAACAATGGAAGGTTTTTGGAGTAATAGAATTGAACTTGATTATGTGCAGTTGTCTTTACTGGCGGCCTCTTATTTTATTCTAAATTATGAAAATATGGCAATAAGCAGAGGTCGGTATATATACGATTTAAGAGCAAATCAAGGAGGATGTGATATTATAATAACAGCAGTCTATACACCTTCATTGGCTAATAATGATGCATTATTCTCTTTTAAAGTTGATAGTGTAAACTCTGAATCGAGGCTATCTTTTAGAGGAGTATATGATGTAGCATGTTCTTATGCAAAAGATTTTATAGGAGAGTATATCGCAAGGGTAAAAAAATAGAGGATGCGGAAGCAACCTCTATCTGTTGAATATATTTTCGATTGAAATTTATCCGTTAACTTTTTTCATGTAAGCGATCAACTCAAGAACTTTGTTTGAGTAACCGATTTCGTTGTCATACCAAGATACAACTTTAACGAAAGTATCAGTCAAAGCGATACCAGCTTTAGCATCGAAGATTGAAGTACGAGCATCTCCTAAGAAGTCAGCAGATACTACATCGTCCTCAGTGTAACCAAGAACACCTTTCAATTCGTTCTCAGAAGCAGCTTTCATAGCCTCGCAAATCTCAGCATAAGTTGCAGGTTTAGCCAAGTTAACTGTTAGGTCAACAACTGAAACGTCCAAAGTAGGAACGCGGAATGCCATACCTGTTAATTTACCGTTAAGCTCAGGAATTACTTTACCTACAGCTTTAGCAGCACCTGTTGAAGAAGGAATGATGTTTCCTGCTGCTGCACGACCACCTCTCCAGTCTTTTACTGAAGGACCGTCAACTGTTTTTTGAGTAGCAGTTGTTGAGTGAACTGTTGTCATCAAACCGTCAGTGATACCCCATTTGTCGTTCAATACTTTAGCGATAGGAGCAAGACAGTTAGTAGTACAAGAAGCGTTAGAAACGAATTGAGTACCTTTCTCATATTTGTCGAAGTTTACACCACAAACGAACATAGGAGTTGCGTCTTTAGAAGGTGCAGACATTACAACGTATTTAGCACCAGCCTCGATGTGAGCTTGAGCTTTCTCTTGAGTTAAGAAAAGACCTGTTGATTCAACTACGTACTCAGCCTCAACCTCGTTCCATTTTAGGTCAGCTGGGTTACGCTCTGCAGTTACGCGTATCTCTTTACCGTTAACAATCAATTTGCTGTTTTCAACGTCAGCCTCGATTGTTCCCTCGAATTGACCGTGCAT
>JAZONU010000208.1:0-5872 GCA_045654605.1 Candidatus Caccoplasma sp.
CATAGAATATCAAGCAGAGATTATTCCTGTTGATTCAGAACACTCTGCAATATTTCAATGTTTAACTGGCGAAGAGTACAATAAAATAGACAAAATTATTCTTACTGCATCAGGTGGACCATTTTTAAGATATAGTAATGAGCAATTAGCACATGTTACAAAGAGTGATGCATTAAAACATCCAAATTGGGTGATGGGTGCCAAAATAACTATCGACTCTGCCTCAATGATGAATAAGGGATTTGAGATGATTGAAGCAAAGTGGCTTTTTGGTGTAACTCCTAAACAGGTTGAAGTTGTAGTTCATCCTCAATCTATCGTCCACTCAATGGTTCAATTTGAAGATGGTGGAGTAAAGGCTCAATTAGGGGTGCCCGATATGAAATTACCTATTGCATACGCATTTACATATCCTAAACGATTTAATTTTGGAGGAAAGGAATTAACTCTTGCCGACTATTCAACTATGACTTTTGAAGCACCAGATACAGAACATTTTCCTATGCTCAAATTTGCGTATGAAGCAATAGATGCTGGAGGCAATATGCCTTGCATATTAAATGCCGCTAACGAAGTAGCTGTTGCTGCATTTTTAGATGAAAGAATTAAATTTATCGATATCCCAAAACTCGCATATTCAGCGATGAAAGGAGTTGATTTTATCAACAATCCCATATATGAAGATTATGTCGAAAGTGATAAAATTACAAGAATATATACTAATGAATTAATCAAAAAATTATAATATCTATGGAAACATTTTTAATTAAGGCTCTGCAATTAATAATGAGTTTATCTCTTTTGGTAATTGTTCATGAATTTGGACATTTCCTATTTGCAAGAGTATTCAAAGTTAGAGTTGAGAAATTTTATCTCTTCTTCAATCCATGGTTTTCTCTCTTTAAATTTAAACCTAAAAAGAGTGAAACAGAATATGGCGTAGGATGGCTACCCCTTGGAGGATATGTTAAAATTGCCGGAATGATTGATGAATCAATGGATAAAGAGCAAATGAAACAACCCGAACAACCATGGGAATTTCGTTCAAAACCAGCATGGCAACGTCTTTTGATAATGATAGGTGGAGTACTATTCAACTTTATTCTTGCTCTATTAATATACATTATGATTGCTTTTACATGGGGCAAAACCTATGTTCCTATGAAAAACATCGAAAGTGGTTTGTCATTTAGTCAAGTTGCACTTGATGCTGGATTTATGAATGGTGATATTCTATTAAGTGCTGATGACGAACCTCTTGAAGCTTTTGATGAAAGGACAATTAAAAAAGCAATAAAAGCAAAAGAGGTTACAGTTCTTCGATATAAACAAGACACAGTTAAAATAAATTTACCTGAAGACTTTTTCCAAAAAATAATTGCAGGGGAAAATGGATTTGCAACATGTAGAATGAAGCCTATTGTTGCAGATATTGTTGCAAATGGACCGGCAGAGAAAGCTGGTATAGAGAAGGGAAACAAAATTATATCTGTAAATTACCACTTAACAGAGGATGTGTCTCAATTATTTAAGGAATTAGATAAATGCAACCCTGGAGATAGCATTGATGTTTGCTATAAAAAAGGTAAATCTATAAACTTTACTAAAGTAAAATTGAGCGAAGAAAGAAGAATGGGAATAGTTCTGTCTAATAAAATTACTGATATTTATGAACCTGTTGTTGAAAAATACTCATTCTTTGAATCAATTCCTGTTGGAATAAAAGAGGGATTTGCAACATTATCTGACTATGTAAGTGATTTTAAAGTTGTATTTACCAAAGAGGGAGCATCCAATATAGGAGGTTTTGGAACTATTGGAAGTATATTCCCTGCTGAATGGGATTGGGAATCATTCTGGAAGAGGACTGCATTTTTGTCAGTAATATTAGCATTTATGAACATTCTACCAATACCAGCATTAGACGGAGGACATGTATTATTCTTGTTGTATGAGGTTATTTTCCGTCGCAAGCCAAGTATGAAATTTATGGAATATGCACAAACTGTAGGTATGTTGTTGTTATTCCTATTACTTATATATGCTAATGCAAACGATATAATAAGACTATTTAATTAAGATATATGACTAAACCCCAAATAATACTTAAACCTAAAAAAGAGGATTCATTATTGAGAATGCATCCATGGATTTTTTCGGGAGCAATAGCTAAAGTTATTGGCAACCCCGAAGAGGGAGATGTTGTAAATGTATATTTTAACGATGGAAGGTATGCAGCAACAGGACACTACCAAATTGGCAGTATTGCTGTAAGAATTCTCTCTTTTGATGAAGTAGAAATAGATTACGATTTTTATAAGAAAAGATTGGCAAGTGCATACGATTTGCGATTAGCATACGGAATTGCAGGAACAGAAAAGAGTAATTGTTTCAGACTTATTCATGGAGAGGGCGATTTCTTGCCCGGATTGATAATAGATATTTATGACTCAACTGCAGTTATGCAGGCTCACTCACCAGGGATGCACTTTGCTCGTGAGATAATAGCTGATGCATTAATGGATATTATGAATGGAGTAATAACAGAGGTCTATTATAAATCGGATACTACCCTACCCTATAAGGCTCAACTTGACCCTCAAAACGACTATATCAGAGGATCATACAAAGGTAATATTGCAATTGAGAATGGCTTGAAATTTTATGTTGATTGGTTAAAAGGTCAAAAAACAGGTTTTTTTGTTGATCAACGAGACAATAGAGCTCTACTTGAGAAGTATGCAAAAAATCGTAAGGTATTAAACATGTTCTGTTACACTGGAGGTTTCTCTTTCTATGCAATGAGAGGTGGTGCAGAATTGGTTCACTCTGTTGATAGCTCAGCAAAAGCGATTGATTTAACCAAGAAAAATGTTGAGATGAATTTCCCCAATGATGAAAGACATGAAGCATATGTTAAAGATGCTTTTAAATATCTCGACGAAATGGGTGATAATTATGACTTGATAATTCTTGATCCACCCGCTTTTGCAAAACACAGAAGTGCTCTTCACAATGCTCTGCAAGGATATAAACGATTAAATGCAAAGGCATTTGAGAAAATTAAACCCGGAGGCATCATATTTACATTCTCTTGTTCACAAGTTGTAACCAAAGAGCAATTCCGATTAGCAGTTTTCAGTGCAGCAGCAATGTCTGGCAGAAATGTTAGAATATTACATCAACTCACACAACCTGCCGACCACCCAATTAATATATATCATCCTGAAGGTGAATATCTTAAAGGATTGGTTTTATATGTTGAATAAATTTGATAATAAAATAAATAGGAGATGAAAAAATTATTTTTAATTACAACTACTGCTCTATTGTTTGGTGTAAGCTTTAGCGGCTTTGCAAAATCAAACAAAGGGTCTAAATTTAATTACAACGTGGATAAATTCGCAGACTTACAAATTCTTCGCTATCAAGTCCCAGGATTTGAAGAATTGTCTTTAAATCAAAAGCTTTATATCTATTATTTAACTGAAGCTGCACAAGAGGGACGTGATATTCTTTTTGACCAAAACGGTAAATACAATCTCGCTATTCGTAGAACATTGGAGGCTGTTTATAACAATTACAATGGCAACAAAGAAGATGCTGATTACAAAGAATTTGTAGTTTATTTAAAAAGAGTTTGGTTCTCAAATGGTATCCATCACCACTATGCAACAGACAAATTTGTTCCTGGATTTTCTCAAGAATTTTTCAAGAAACAAGTTAAAGCTGTAGATCCAGCATTACTTCCAATAAGAGAGGGAGAGACCGTTGATAATCTAATTAACGAACTTACTCCTATCATTTTCGACAAAGAGGTTATGCCCAAACGAGTTAATTTGGCTGCTGGATACGATTTAGTTCAAACATCAGCAGGGAACTATTATGATGGTGTAACTCAAAAAGAGGCAGAGGATTTTTATGCAAAAATGCGTAAACCAGATGATAACCAACCTATATCATACGGATTAAACAGTCGTTTGGTTAAACGTGATGGTAAAATATATGAGGAGGTATACAAAATTGGCGGACGTTACACAAAGGCTCTTGAAAGAATTGTCTATTGGTTGGAATTGGCAAAAGATGTAGCTGAAAATGACGAACAACGCAACGTTATTGATTTACTAATCGAGTTCAACAAAACTGGCGACCTTAAAACATTTGACGAGTATGCAGTAGCGTGGGTTCAAGAGTTGGGCGGAAATGTTGACTTCGTTTGTGGATTTACCGAAGTATATGGAGATCCTCTTGGACTAAAAGCAAGTTGGGAAGCATCAATAAACTTTAAAAACATCGAAGCTTCTGCTCGCACCGAAACAATCAGTGCAAATGCTCAATGGTTTGAGGATAACTCACCTGTTGACCCCCGATTTAAGAAAGAGACCGTTAAAGGTGTTACCGCAAAAGTTATTACTGTTGCAATGTTAGGTGGTGATTGCTATCCAAGCACTCCTATCGGTATTAACCTTCCAAATGCAGACTGGATTCGCAGAGATTACGGTTCAAAATCAGTAACAATTGAAAACATCACATACGCATACGACCAAGCTGCATTAGGTAATGGTTTCAAAGAAGAGTTCGTTATTGATCAACCAACTCGAGAATTAATAAATAAATATGGTTTCGTATCTGATAATCTACACACAGACCTTCATGAGTGTTTAGGCCACGGTTCTGGAAAACTTTTACCAGGAGTTGATTCAGATGCATTAAAATCATACGCATCTACATTAGAAGAGACTCGTGCCGACCTATTTGCTATGTATTACATGGCTGATCCAAAAATTATGGAGTTAGGTCTATTACCAGACAAAGATGCATACAAATCGAACTACTACTCATATATAATGAATGGTTTGATGACTCAATTAACTCGTATTGAATTGGGCAATGACATAGAGGAGTCGCACATGCGTAACCGACAACTTATTGCAAAATGGTGTTTAGAGAATGGTGCAGCTGAGAATGTAATCACAATTGAAAAAATTGATGGTAAAAGCTTTGTAAAAATCAACGATTATGATAAACTTCGCACTCTATTTGGTAAACTTCTCGCTGAAATTCAACGTATAAAATCAGAGGGAGACTATGAGGCTGGTAAAGCTATGGTTGAAAAATATGCAGTAAAAGTGGATATAGAACTTCATAAAGAGATATTAGATCGTTACAAAAAACTTAATTTAGCACCATACAAAGGATTTGTTAATCCAAAATTCTCATTAAAAACAAACAAAAAAGGAAAAGTTGTTGATGTTAAAGTAACATACGATGAGAATTATACAGAACAAATGTTACGCTATTCAAAAGATTATTCTTCGTTAGACTCTTACAACGATTAATAATAATTCAATAGACAATTTTATGAATAACGAAGAGATAATCAAAAGTATAAAAAACGATTTCCGCCTTGGAATGAACGGAGTAATTTCAACGAGTCTGCGAAACAAAGGCATGGACTATAAAATAATATTTGGTCTGTCATTGCCTCAGTTACGCAGATTGGCTGAAAAATATCAGCAAAACAAAGAGGTTGCTTCAAAACTATGGAATGAAAATATCAGAGAATCTAAACTTTTGGCTTCTATGATTTATCCATACAACGAGATGGATATAGAAGAGGCTAAGAGATGGATTGAGGATATCAAATATCCTGAAGTTGCAGATATCTCAACAATGTTCTTATTTTCAAAACTTCCGTATGCAGAACAACTCTGTTTAGATTATGCAAAATCGAAAGATGAGAGTAAAATATATTTTGCACTAAGATTATTCATAAGGTTGCTAATAAATAGGGTAACTATTAGTTCAAAAGCTATTGATGATATTAAAAAAATTGCACAAGAGTATGTTAATTCAAATATTAGTTCAATAG
>JAZONU010000209.1:0-5721 GCA_045654605.1 Candidatus Caccoplasma sp.
GCAAGAGGAGAGAAGAAGTGAGGTTGTGAGTAATATAAGAAGTGTATAATATATGTTTCTCATAATTAAATTTCAAATGAGAGTGTGAATCTATAATTTATGCCAGGCATGGGATAGTTTTGTATAACATCGTATGCCTGATTTAAAAAGTTATTTACCTCAAATGTGCCTTTAAGTGCACTACCACGTTTTAGTTTAAACTCTTTTGTGAGAGATATATCATGTGTGTACCATGGTTGCATGCGGTTGGCGGCAACATTTTGTTGTTGTGAGTATCTTTCGCCTGCGTATATGAAACTGTAATTTAGACACCAACCATCGTACATACCTTGAATTGCAGCTGAACAACTATGGCGTGGTACGTAAGGTATTTGGTCGCCATAGTAGCTGTCGTTTACATCTGTAATATCTACAGCGTATTGGTATGTATATTGTCCTTTAAACGTAAAGAATAGTTTGTTGGCAGGTGAAATTGTAATCTCAGAAGCTACATCGCAACCTTTAATCTCAACCTCTCCCAAGTTTAACATTGTCCAACGGAATTGTTGTCCTTTGGGATATGCTGTTATTTTGTCTGTAACGCGATTGTAATATCCGTCGGCTTGGATACGGAACATTCTTACAAATTTTTTATTCCACTCTCGCATATATGTAACTCCTCCGTCGTATTGAGTCGCATATTCGGGTTTAAGTGAAGCATTTCCTAAATCGGTGTAGTATAGATCGTTAAATGTGGGCATTGTAAAACTACGTTTGATAAATGCTCGTAAGGTTAAATCCCCATTTTTAAGAGGTTTTAGAGAGAATAGTAGAGAGGGCGAGAATGCTCTTTTTTTACCTTCATTATCGCCTGTTACTGTTTTGTCTTTTATGAATGTTCCTAAACAGCTTCCTTGTATCTTCATTCTCCATATCTGAAACGATGTTGCAAGAGCCAACATGTTTGTGTGTCGTTTGGGAAAGGCAAAGTTTGCCATATCACTATTAAGAGCATTGAATTGATAGTCGTAAGCAAGTGCAATATCCCAGAAACGGAATAGCGTAAATGCATGTGATGATGATAGATATATCTCTTTCTGTTTATATCTGTTATCAACCTCGATGAGTTTGGCATCGTTATTCACATAGTGAGTATTGTAGTATGCATATTTTGCATTCACCATAGTTCTGTAGTGGCGGTTAATATCTTTGCTGAAGGTGCCTTGAACAAAGGTGTTGTTGTCCCAAAGTCGTTCTC
This sequence comes from Candidatus Caccoplasma sp., assembly GCA_045654605.1. GTDB lineage: Bacteria > Bacteroidota > Bacteroidia > Bacteroidales > G3-4614 > Caccoplasma_A. Next base: position 1,238 of record JAZONU010000209.1, read on the forward strand.
CGCGTCGCCATACATTATTTACGATAGCTCCAGGTATTCCCCTTTCTGAATTGTAATTATATAACTTTACTCTCCAATATCCATCATTAATTATTCCGAAGACTCCCCCCTCAACTCTTATGGCTCTTATATCTCCATTTTGACGGGTAGCTGTTGTGTCGTAAGCTACAGTTCCATCAGGAGTAACTCGGCGGTATCGAAAATCATACTCTCCGCTTGATGTGAGATATTCTGCCGATACTGAGACTGATATGCTGTCATTAATTTTAGTCTCTAATAAAAATGAGGGGTTAATTGTGGCAAATGAACCAAATTTAGATGCGACTTTGAGATGATAGTTTTTCCCATTTTTAAATTGAGGTCGGCGAGAACGGATGTATAACATCCCTGCTGAACCAAAATCTTTTGCCGGTTGAAATATCTCCCCCTTTTGACCATTATATACTGCAAGTTCATCAATATTATCGAGAGAGTACATCGATAGGTCTATCTGCCCGTTTTGGGCATTTCCGAGTTGTATCCCATCATAGAATACTCCAACATGGTTTGCTCCCATGCTCCGGATATCAATGGTTTTGATACCTCCAACTCCACCGTAATCTTTAAGCTGTACTCCGGTGAAGTGACGCAAGGCATCGGCAACTGAGTAACTGTTTAACTTTTCTAACTCTTTGCCCGATAGTCGTTGAACAGGAGTCATCTCCTTAAATCGGTTTGCTGTAACGCTTACTTCGTCTAAGTTGAGTTGTAGTAAAATAGAGTCTATTACATTCTCATCAACTTCAGTAGCTGAGGTAGAAAAGTGCACAATACTGAAAAGTATTGCAGTAGTATAAACTTTTATGTGCTGTAGTAAAGTCATCCGCTTTGTTAAATGTGCTTCGGGGTGAAGTTGATGCGGATGTATGCCGACTATGGCATTAGATAGGGATTATTTACCCTCTTTTTTTGACACCACATGCTCTTTCCTCGAAAGCTGTTAGTAATATGCATCGGCAGGTCTTCTGACTCGTTCCGGCTTTTTTATTAGGATTGCCTTCCCATCGTGCTATCTCGCATGAAAGTGGCTACCCAAGCCTTATTAGTGGAACTCACAGCAGCGGGACTGTCAGGGATTTACACCCTATTCCCTTTTAATCTTCTTATGAGAACCGATACGGTTGCAAAGGTAGGTATTTTTTTTGATTTGGCAAATATAAGACTTTATACATGTTCAATATTGTGAAAATTTTTGTACTTTTGCAAAGTAGTGATTATTTGCAGTTAATGGGGAAAATGTTGTTCCCTTCTAATAAAAATTCAATGTTATGTTTAAAGAATTATTAAAGCTTTTAGTAAGATTTGTTCCTCCATATAAGAAGTATTTTATATTAAATCTCGTATTTAATATTCTCTCAACAATTCTTACTCTATTCTCTTTTGCAACAATTATTCCTATTCTTGAAATATTGTTTAAGATTAATGAAACATCATATCAATGGATGGAGTGGGGTAGCGGCAGTGCAAAAGATGTTGTTGTAAATAATTTTTACTACTTTATTAATGAGCAGGTTGCTGCAAATGGACAATCTTGGGTACTGTTTTTAATGGGGGTTATGTTGGTTGTTATGACTTTCTTTAAAACTATGAGTGCCTATTTAAGTTCGTATTTTATAATACCTTTAAGAACGGGAGTTGTGAGGGATATAAGAAATTATATGTACGATAAAGTTACCTCTTTACCAATAGGATTCTTTACCGCAGAACGTAAAGGTGATATAATGGCCCGAATGACAGGAGATGTTGGAGGTGTTGAAAATTCAATTATGGCCTCGTTGGAAATGATATCAAAGAATCCTATTATGATTTTGGTATATCTTACAACAATGTTCTTAATTAGTTGGCAGTTGACGCTGTTTGTTCTTGTTTTATTACCTATTGCGGGTTATATAATGGGAAAGGTATCAAAGACTTTGAAACGTGCCTCTTTGGATGCTCAACAACAGTCGGGAGTGTTGTTGTCGGAGATTGACGAAACTTTGGGAGGATTGAGAATAATAAAGGCTTTTAATGCCGAGGATAAAATTAAGAAACGTTTCCATAACACAAACAACCTTCTATTTAAATTTAGTAATAGGATTGCTCGCCGTCAATCATTGGCTCACCCAATGAGTGAATTTTTGGGAACACTAACAATTGCAATAGTTTTGTGGTTTGGTGGAACCTTAATCCTTGAGGGAAGTGGAATGATATCAGCTCCAGAATTCATATACTATCTTATTATATTTTATAGTATAATTAATCCTGCTAAAGATTTGACAAAAGGATTTTATGCTATTCAGCAGGGATTGGCATCAATGGAACGTATAGATAAGATTTTAAGTGCTGAAAATCCGATTAAAGCTCCTGAAAATCCAAAACCACTTGAGAAACTTAAAGATAGCATTGAATATAAGAATGTATGGTTTAAATATAACGAGGATTACGTTATAAAAGGTGTAGATCTTACAATTAAGAAGGGGCAAACCGTTGCTCTTGTGGGACAATCGGGGTCAGGTAAAACTACTATGGCTGATTTAGTTCCTCGCTTTTACGATGTTGATAAAGGAAGTATCTTAGTTGATGGTGTTGATATAAGAGAGGTAACACCATTCAGCCTACGTTCACTAATGGGAAATGTAAACCAAGAGGCAATTTTATTTAATGATACTTTCTATAACAATATAACATTTGGTGTCGAAAGTGCAACAATGGAGCAAGTGATAGAGGCTGCAAAGATTGCTAATGCTCATGACTTTATTATGGCAACCGAAAAAGGTTATGATACTTATATTGGTGATAGAGGCTGTCGTTTGTCAGGAGGACAACGTCAACGTTTAAGTATTGCTCGTGCCATTATGAAGAATCCCCCTATTCTTATCCTTGATGAGGCTACTTCGGCTCTTGATACAGAAAGTGAACGTTTGGTTCAAGAGGCTTTGGAGAATTTGATGCGTAATCGTACAACTTTGGTTATTGCTCACCGCCTTTCAACCATTAAGAATGCCGACTTGATATGCGTTATGCACGAAGGTGAGATTGTTGAGAGAGGTAAACACGATGAGTTGATAGCTCTTAACGGTTATTACAAGAAACTTGTTGATATGCAGAATGTAGCATAATATTACATTTATGAACTTGTCAGAAATAAATAGCATTGCATTTTTGCACTATGAATTCCCTGGAGGTGGTGCGGAAACTGTAACTTTTAATCTTGCAAAAATGTTGGAGCCCAAAGGGGTAAAGGTCTATATCTTCGTCTATAATTTAATTGAGGAGAAGATGCCTAAAGATGTTTCCAATATTGAGATTATAAAGTTGTCATATACTGTAGATGAAAGAAATTTACCTCTCTTTATAGAAATCATAAACGAGAAAAATATTTCGTTATTTGTATATCCCACAGGAGTATATGACGTTGTCTTGTATTCTGATGAAATACGTAAGCATACAAATTGCAAGCAAGTATTTATGTTGCATAGTTTGCCTTTCTGGGGTTATTTTGAGCAAAAAGAGAATAAGAAGCGAAGTGCAAAAACTTCATTATTAAAGAGAATGGAGTGGCTTTTCTTGCGTTCTTATAAGTATGCTTTTGGTTCAAGAAAGAGACGTTTTGTGAAAATATACAAAGAGTGCTACGATAAGGTGGATATCTTTGGCGTTCTTTGTGAGGACTATGCAAAGGATATTGCAAAGGAAATAGGTGTAGAGTATGAGAATTCTAAATTTATGGTTTTGAATAATCATATAGAGCCTAATGATGAGTATGTGGCTTCGAAACAAAATGAGATATGCTTTATTGGCAGGTTATCTTATTGGGATAAACGTCCAGAACATATCTTAAGAATATGGTGTCAACTTGAGAATAAGTATCCAGATTGGAATCTTAATATATTGGGAACGGGTCCAGAAAAGGATAAGTTGGAAAATTTAGCAAAAGAGCTAAATCTAAAGAGAGCTAAATTTTTAGGCTTTGTAGCAAACCCCCAACCATATTATGATAAGGCTTCAATAGTTTGTCTCACATCTAATTATGAAGGATGGGGAATGGTTCTTATGGAAGCACAGACAAATGGTTGTGCAACAATTGCTTTTGATTGTAGTGCAGGGGTAAGAGAGATATTGTCTCCGTCATGGGAGAATGGGGTATTGGTTACGCCATTTAATGAAAATGCATTTGTTGAGTCAATGTCGAGATTAATGAGTGATAAAGACTTGAGAGATAGAATAGCTGAAAATGGACGAAATTCAGTAAAAAGGTTTTCTCCCGAAAATACCTTAAAACAGTGGGAGAGTATGTTTGAGAATTTATAATAAAATTGTATCGCTATTATGCAAAATAAAACAAACATTGCTTTTATTCATCAAGATTTTCCTGGTGGTGGAACTGAAATGGTAACTATTAATGTTGCTAAATTATTAGAAAATTCAGGTTCAAAAGTATATGTTTTTGCATTTAACTTACA
>JAZONU010000210.1:0-2892 GCA_045654605.1 Candidatus Caccoplasma sp.
ATGTTACCCCAGTTTCCTTGACAGTCGATTAACAACTCTTTTTGTCCCAATTGAACAAGAGCATCGCCTATTGAGGCATCACCATGAGGGTGGTACTTCATTGTATTACCAACTACGTTTGCAACTTTGTTGTATCGCCCATCTTCAAGCTCATTCATTGAGTGAAGAATACGACGTTGAACAGGTTTAAGTCCGTCTTCGATATGCGGAACGGCACGTTCCAAAATTACATACGAAGCATAATCGAGAAACCAACTTTGGTACATCCCGGTTAGATGATGCTTTTTATCTCCCGATGATTGGTGCTCTTTTGATGATGTTTCGGAATTATTTGCTAATACATCCTCTTTCTCCTGTTTTAAAGAATCCTCGTCTGCCATTCTTGTATTTTTTGCTTTTTGTTGGTAAAATTGGGGTAGATTGCTTAAATAGAAGCTTAAATAACATTAATAAGAACCCAAATAAGCAATTTTACAAGCAAAGATACAAATTAAATCGAAAAAAATCGTTTACTTTGCAGATTATTACGCATATATTAAGATTTTACATAATTTATACGAGATGACACAAGAAGAGGTTTTCAAAAAATTGATTTCTCACTGCAAAGAGTATGGTTTTGTATTTCCTTCAAGTGAAATATATGATGGACTTTCGGCAGTGTACGACTATGGTCAAATGGGTGTTGAACTCAAACAAAACATTAAAAAATATTGGTGGGATAGCATGATTCTTTTAAACGAGAATATCGTTGGTATTGATTCAGCTATTTTTATGCACCCAACTATATGGAAGGCATCTGGACACGTTGATGCGTTCAATGATCCACTAATTGACAATAAAGATTCTAAAAAACGTTATCGTGCCGATGTTCTTATTGAGGAACAAATGGCTAAATATGACGAGAAAATAAATAAAGAGGTTGAAAAAGCTGCAAAACGCTTTGGTGAATCTTTTGATGAGGCTATGTTCCGTCAAACAAATCCACGTGTATTGGAGACTGCCGCTAAACGAGATGAACTTCACGAACGTTTTGCTAAAGCAATGAACGATAATGATTTGGCTGAGTTACGTCAAATTATTGTTGACTACGAAATAACTTGTCCTATCAGCGGAACTCGCAACTGGACAGATGTCCGTCAATTCAATTTAATGTTCTCAACTGAAATGGGTTCTACTGCAGATGGAGCAATGAAAGTTTATTTGCGTCCTGAAACTGCACAAGGTATCTTCGTAAACTACATCAATGTTCAAAAAACAGGTCGTATGAGAATACCTTTTGGTATAGCTCAAATTGGTAAAGCATTCCGTAATGAGATTGTCGCTCGTCAATTTATCTTCCGTATGAGAGAGTTCGAGCAAATGGAGATGCAATTCTTTGTTCGCCCGGGAGAGGAGTTGACTTGGTTTGAGAAATGGAAAGAGACTCGTTTGAAATGGCATAAAGCTCTTGGTCTTGGCGATCAAAAATATCGTTATCACGACCACGATAAACTTGCTCACTATGCTAACGCCGCTACTGATATTGAGTTTGAAATGCCTTTCGGATTCAAAGAGGTTGAGGGTATTCACTCTCGTACAAACTTTGACCTTGGAAGCCACGAGAAATATTCAGGAAAGAAACTTCAATACTTCGACCCTGAATTGAACGAATCATACGTTCCATACGTTATTGAGACATCAATTGGTGTTGACCGTATGTTCTTAAGCGTAATGTCGGCTGCATATTGCGAGGAGAAATTGGATAATGGCGAAAGTCGTGTAGTTCTTAAACTACCTGCAGCACTTGCTCCAATTAAACTTGCTGTATTCCCTCTTGTTAAGAAAGATGGTTTGCCTGATAAAGCTCGTGAGATTATGAACGACCTTAAATTTGACTTTAAGTGTATGTACGATGAGAAAGACTCTATCGGTAAGAGATATCGTCGCCAAGACGCGATAGGAACTCCTTTCTGTATAACAATTGACCACGATACACTTGTTGATAATAAGGTAACAGTTCGTTATCGCGATACTATGCTTCAAGAACGTATAGCAATCAGTGATATCAAAAATCTTATCAGCGAACAAGTCTCTTTCAAATCGTTGCTTAAGAAAATAGCTCAAGATTAATAGTTGAATGAAGAGATTACCACATATATTGTTTATTGCGATGGGGGTGCTTATTGCACTTGCATCGTGCAATAAAGAGGAGAGTAATTGGGATAAGTATGAGGATTGGCGAAATGCCAATAATGCCTACATTGAGCAGAAGTCTGAAGAGCTTAATGCCGAAGGAACATCTTTTGCTTATGAGAAGGTAAGTCCCGATTGGGATAAGGGAAGTGTTATTCTTATGAAAAAGATTAAACATGGTACAGGTACCAAAAATCCCCTATACACAAGCTATGTGGATGTTATCTATAAGGGAACTCTCTATGATGGAACCCCTTTTGATTCGACCTATTCATATGTTGATAGCATAACTACTCTTAAACTCTCTGCAACTGTACAAGGTTTTTCTATGGCACTTACAAATATGGTAGTAGGAGATAGTTGCGAGGTTATAATTCCTGCATACGCGGGTTATGGAGAGCAAGATAGAACAGGAATTCCTCCCTATTCTGCTCTTGTATTTGGAATTAAACTTGTAGATATTCCTGCATACGAAAAACCATATCAAAAAGATTAGATATTAAGGCAATATCACAATAACAAAAAATAGGAGTGAAATTTCTCACTCCTATTTTTGTACTCTTTTTAAAGGGAAAGAGTTATATCTCTATAAAATGTTTGTTTAATTAAGTGCATAAAAAGAGCGATACTTTTGTATCGCTCTTTTTTCTCTTTCAACTTTGATTAGTCTTTAATGATTACCTCATCCATAGCAGTTTCGTCTGCGTTAGGAAGAAGAAG
>JAZONU010000211.1:0-3430 GCA_045654605.1 Candidatus Caccoplasma sp.
GTACAAAGTATTCAATATGGGACACCGTATGGAGATATACCTAAGTCCTGAATACGCTGAAGAGGTTATTGCTATAAGCAAGAGCTTTGGTATTGACGCTCAAATTGTTGGTCGCGTTGAGGCTTCTGAGAAAAAAGAACTTATCATAAAATCAGAGTTCGGAACTTTTGAATATTAATACATATAGAAGAGTTATTATATCATGAACTCAATTTCAAAAGATATTCTTGATAAATTAAGACAATTATCAGATTTGTTAATTGTTATAAAAGATAGTGGTAACAATACTCCTCAAATTCTAAAAGAACTTGCTGTTGAAAAGTGTTCAGAGATATATAACATTATATCTTCAGGGGAGGTTATTGATGAAGAGGCTACATCCAATGAATCAATAGTTGATAGTGTTGATGAGATTATATCTGAAAATATCGCGGATAGCATTATTGATGAGATAGATAACAATATGCCCTCTGTTGAGAAAGATATTGTTGAAGAGCTAAACACCATAGAGGATATTGAACCCCAAATTGAGGTTTCGTTAGATGATGTGAAAGACGAACCAATTATCGAAGAGGAGGTTGTGAATTCTGATGTTGAATCTATGGTAATAGAAGAGGAGATTTTAAACATAGATATTGAGGAGAGTGTATCTGAATCAGAAAAAGAGTATACCGACAATATTATTTTAACAGAAGAGGACAGCTATAACGAAATTGATATTTTTGAAGGGAACAATGAGATTGAGAGTGTTGTCGTTGATGATGAAGGAGCTAATAATAGTTATCCGACAGAGAGTTTCAAAAAATGCACTCACAAAAAAATTCGTTCAGTTTTAAGCATTAACGATATATTCTTATACAAACGTGAACTGTTCGGCAACAGCGATGTTGATATGACGGATATGTTTGACGGTATTGATGAAGCTGAATCGCTTGAAAATGCTATGGAAATTATCAACGAATATTTTGGTAGTGATGTAGATAGCGAGGAGATGGTTATAGAGTTTATTGAAAGAGTAAAACAGTGTTTTGAGTAAAGGATGGCAAAACTCTATATTGTACCAACACCTGTAGGAAATCTTGAAGATATAACTTTGAGAGCTTTAAGAGTTTTAAAAGAGGCTGATTCAATTTTAGCTGAAGATACTCGCACCAGCGGTATTCTTTTAAAGCATTACGATATTAAAGCTAAATTACAACCTCACCATAAATTCAACGAGCACAAGACGATTGAGAGCATTGCTCAACGTATAAAAGGAGGTGAAAACATTGCTCTTATTTCAGATGCAGGAACTCCCGGTATTTCGGACCCAGGTTTTCTCCTTTCAAGAGAGTGTGCAAGGCAAGGTGTTGAGGTTGAGTGTCTACCGGGAGCTACAGCTTTTGTTCCTGCAATAGTAGCATCAGGGTTACCATGCGACAGATTCTGCTTTGAAGGATTTCTACCTCAAAAGAAAGGTCGCGTTTCAAGATTGACAGAACTATCAACCGAAGAACGTACAATTATATTCTACGAATCACCCTACCGCATTGTAAAACTACTTACACAAATATCGGAGATATTCGGAAACGAAAGAGAGTGTGCAGTGTGTCGAGAGATTTCTAAACTACACGAGGAGATTGTGAGAGGCTCTGTAGAAGAGGTTCTTGCTCACTTTTCAACCCACGAACCCAAAGGCGAATTTGTTGTTGTAGTTGCAGGGAAATAGAGATATTAGAAAGTAATATACTTTATAGTCAATTGTGAAGTAAACCCCAAAGTTTTGATAAAAAACTTTGGGGTTTACTTCAAAGTTCAACACTAATTTTTCGAAGGAATTTTGGTATTATTTCGCTTATTGTTCTTACTTTTGTAAAATAGAGTTATTGTTTTTATTTGGAACTATTTTATATAAGATATGAGAAAGCTTTTTTCATTTGTTTTGTGGGCATTGATGGTTTGTTTGACAACTCCAGCTATGGCTCAATTGAGCGAATTGTCAGGTAAAATTATTAAAGGTATTAGCAGTGAGGTTTCTTCGCTTACTACTAATCAATGGTACTTGATGTATAACCGTGGGCGTCAGACATATGCTTACGAGAATACAGGACATAACATGATATATGTTAAGGCTGATGGCGTACCCTCAGTGGAGGATAATGCTGATGAAAAGTGTGCTTTCCTTATTAGACTTGTAAATGGTAATAGTTCGGGGCAATACTATTTGCAAACTGGCTACGGGCACTACTTTGGCAGTTTGACTCAGGGTAGTAGCAACAATGTTACAACCAACAAGAGTGTTTATTATACCTATAATACTATCAATAGTACAGGAGGACACTTCTATTTTAACGATGCCAATGGTAAGATTATGGATGCCAATGGCCCCGGCGATGCTTCGTTGGCAGGTTGGAACGATGGTTCGGTTTCGTCATTAAACGGTAATAACGACTGGGCTTTTTATGCTGTTACTATTGGTGAAGATATCAACCTTTCGGGCGAGGAACTTTTAGAGTATCAGTTAGAGAACTACTCTCTTTTCAGACTTAAAAACCGTAATGCTTACTCTACAGGATGGGCAAATCCTATGCTTTCAGAGAATGAGAATAACAATTTGAGCATTAAAAATAAGATTTCAAATACCGACCTTTCGCAAATTTGGATTATTGAGACAAGTGGAAATGGTTACACTTTGCGAAATGCTAAAACCGGTAGATATATTAATGGTTTGAATACTAATTCAACAAGTACTTCAAGCACTGAGTCGAAGGAATATTATATCAAATACGGAGATAATAATTCTAATACAAATACAAACTATATTACAATAAGTGCTACTTCTGATTTTTCGGGTAGAAATAGTTTGCATCACCAAAATTATGAGTGTGCCGGTGGTGGCCAAAACCTTGTTGTATGGGATGCCGGTAGTGGTGGTAACTCTATTGCTTCGGACTGGACTTTGGAGCCTGTTACGGAGGTGAGCGAAGAGCAGATTAAAAATCATCTGAACGAATTGAGCGGGTATGCTTCGGAGTTGGTAGTTGGTAATATTTATATGTTTGTTAGCCACCCTTACGGCTTGGCTATGACAGAGGTTATTACCGACAACTCGGTTAAGTGTATGCCTATTAATGAGAATAATTTTGCTCAATATTGGAAAGTTATTGCTAATGGAGACAACCATGTTTTACAGAATGTTTTAACTGGACGTTACATGAAGGCTCAAAGAGGAACTTTTTCTGTTCCTTATTATACAGGTACTTCTCAAAATACTTTTGCTATTAGCAATGGATCTGACAAATGGACTTCAACTTTTACCATCACAGATTACAGCACCGTTGGTTTACACTGTGCCGCAAGCCAAAGTAATTATGTTGTTGGTTGGTACACAGACACTCCTGCTTCGGTGTGGTGCTTGAAGGAGTGTAATGCTACTGAAGAGGAGATTGAG
>JAZONU010000212.1:0-7816 GCA_045654605.1 Candidatus Caccoplasma sp.
TGGACGAACGTTCAGAGAGCGATATGCTAAACGCCTACAACATTGCAAGCGGATTAGGATTTAATATGGCATTGGCAGGTAACTACCACTCTTCACTTAGCGATAAACTACAAGACTTCTTTGTTGCATTAGGTCAAGACAAGAGTTTCACCGCTGCTCAACGTGCCGACAGAAAAGCAAAAAACCGTATCACTACAGTATATACAAGTTGTGCCGATATTGAACCAAACATCTACTCAAACTCACTTCCTGCCGAGGCTACATTCCTCCCTATATATGCAGCAGCAAACGATTTAAGCGGATACCTACACTGGTCGTGGATGAACTGGGCAGAAGACCCATTGAAAGATACCCGCTTCCGTCTATTTGGAGCAGGTGACACATATTGCTACTATCCAGGCAACCGTTCAAGCGTTCGCTTTGAGCGTTTGGTTGAGGGAATACATCAATACGAGAAAATTCAAATCTTAAAAGAGGAATACAAAAACGATGCTGAAAAGATGGCTAAACTCAACCTTCTATTAGACCGATTTGTAAGCAGTTCGGTATCTGGCGAAGATTGTGCCAAATATGTAAACGATTTGGAAGACTTCCTTAATGGCATTGAGGTGGAGATACCAACTCCGGAAGATGTAACAACAGGCTACTACCATATTGTTAGCAGAGCCACTGGCAGAACCGAAAATATCTATAACGATGCCTTTTTAAGTGGCAATACAAAAAAATTCACTCTACAATCGAACAGTAAAGTAACAACAAACAACGGAGTTTGGCACATTACTGTCAACGGCAATAAACTTGGAATCAAAAACGGTGATGGAAACAATTTGGTGGCAGGAGCAAGTTCGTACGGAAGTATTCTTGGTAACTTTAACCAACTAACCGTAGGACAAACTTTCGATGTGGGAGAGTATCGTTTCTACTACTTTACCGAAGCTATAAACTGCAGTAATGGAGAGAATGCCTTTAAAATAAATGGTATCGATTATGTAACAACATGGGCAGATGGTCCTGCCACAGCAGAAGACCAACAATGGCGTTTTGAACCTGTAAATATGGAAGGTAAAAGTGCATACAATGTATCAATAAGCGGAAACTCAAATGCATACGTTACCTACACTCATGGTTCGGTTACAGAAAAAGCCTTTAATGGTGGATTCTTTATTGCTCCAAACAATGTTAGTATTTCAGCATTCAACGTTGTTGTTCCTAACGAAGTTGTTATAAGTGCAGATATTCAATTAAATGGCACAACAATAAATGTCTCTAACATTACTCTAATGGAAGAGCCTGTTAAACAAGATCTCTTCAATACAAGTAATGGAAGCATGGGTATTCCTCCTTACCGTATTCCTGGTATTGCAAAGACAAAGACAGGACGTTTGATTGCAGTTGCTGCACGCTTGGTATGCGGAACAGACCCTGGCTTTGGTCAAGTTGATGTTGTATGTCGCACAAGCGACAACAATGGTCAGACATGGAGCAACATAAAAGATGTTGCCGTTGGAACAGGTATAACATCGGCAACATACAACTACTTTGATACTGCATTCGGAGACCCTGCTGTTGTTGCCGACCGCACAAGCAACGAGGTTGCGATAATTGTTGTTGCCGGTTGTACATACTACCCAAGCAGTAATACAACTCGCCAAAATCCCAATATGATTGGAATAATATACAGTACTGACAACGGAAATACATGGGGCACTCCAATTGACATAACAGAGCAAGTATATTCATTGTTCGACAATGGCAATCCAATAGAGGCAGCATTTGTGGCAGGAGGTAAAGTATTCCAGAGACGCATAGTTAAGAAAGGACAATACTACCGATTATATGCAGCAATGTGTGCCAGACCAAATGGTAATCGTGTGATATACTCTGACGACTTTGGTAGAACATGGCATGCTCTCGGAGGCGAATATGCCCTACCCGTTCCGAATGGGAATGAACCTAAATGTGAAGAGTTACCCGATGGTAGAGTAATCGTATCAAGTCGAGTAGCCGGAGGAGGTCGTTTATACAATATATACACATACACAAACACCATGACCGGAGAAGGAAGTTGGAGTACAGATTTGAAGTGTACCTTCTCAGGATCGGGTAGAACTCCGGGAAGCAATGACACCAATGGCGAAATTTTAGTTGTACCTGTTAAGCGCAACAGCGACAACAAAGAGATGTACTTGGCGTTGCAATCATTACCAACAGGAAACTCTCGTACCAATGTCACTATTTTTTATAAAGAACTTACAGATTTCACCGACTACAATACAGTTGCAAACTTTGTAACAGGTTGGGATGGATATTTTGAGGTAAGCACAACCGAATCGGCATACAGTTCGATGGATTTGCAAGCCGACAATAAAATTGGATTTATCTACGAGGAGACTCTTACAAAACATGGCACTATGCAAAACCCCGTATCAACAAGTTTCCCGACAGGAGCAGGAACTCACAACTACGACGGATTTGATAACAAATATGTTGGTTACCACTTGGAGTACATCACTAACGGAGCATACTCAATTAAAACTGACGTCAATAGAGGAAATATTGTAAAATCATACCTAACATCGTTAGTAGCACAAGCAGACATTTCAAGCGACCTAAGAGCAGAAGTTAACACCGCAATTCAAGACTTGGGAGCAGAGCCAACACCAGCAGAGATTGACAACATATACTCTCTACTACAAGGACAACTTCCTGGCGACCCTTTTGATGGAAAGGTTGTAACACTGACAAATGTTCAACAAAACGGCAATGAATATTCGCTTTACATTAGTACAAACAAAACACTTGAAGTAAGCAATATGAGTGCAACGACTCTTGGCAATAGTGCAATGTTTGAATGTAGAAAGAAGGATAATGGCAAATATACTTTCTACAATAAAGATACTGAGGTGTATATGATATGGCGTGCAGGCAACAACTATGGTTATAACAGCAACAAAGGAACATTACCCACATACTATGCCACATATTGCGATTGGAGTGTAAATGATGCAAGCAGCACAAAAGCCAACACATATTATATGGCAAGTAAACGCGACGGAGGGACAACTGACGGGACACTTGTTGTTATGTCGGCAACAGGAAAATTTGACTCATGGGATAACTCTATTGCGTGGTCATCAAACTATAGCAACCTATACCGAATAGATGTTCTTGGCACAATCACAGGAGTTGAAGATGCGGTAGCCGATAACAAAAGGGATGGTAAAATTTACGATCTAAATGGGCGTATTGTCATAAATCCAACAAACGGAATATATATCATAAACGGAGAGAAAGTTTTTGTAAACGAACAGACTTTTAATATGAAGTAACCACCACCTATAAAGAGCAAAAAACAAGAGATAACATTCTTGGAATGTTATCTCTTGTTTTATATATTAACCTCCGTAACTCTATTTCAGTGCATTTACACAAGCATCAAGGTCGGCAGTTTTGATTACAATGTTTGCCACACCACCTTGAGCAAATGCATACATATACTCAATTGATATGTTTTGCGACGATATATTCTCAACAATGGTTGCCAATGCTCCTGGTTTGTTAGGCACCTCAACACAAACAACATCGCTCTCTTTAACTGCGAAATGAGCCTCTTTCAACACCTTTTGAGCCAAGGCATTGTCAGATACCAATAGACGCAAGATACCAAAGTCGCTGCTTTCGGCAAGGCTGAACGCCAACATATCCACACCATTTGCAGCCAACACTTTTGCCACTTCGTTAATTCTTCCTGCACGGTTTTCAAGAAACACCGATAACTGTTTTACTATCATAATTATATATTTTTCAGATGTGGTTTATAATACTATTCAAGAACACGTTTGTCAATTACTCTCTTCGATTTTCCGAGACTGCGCTCAAGAGTGTTGGGCGAAACAATCTTCACATCGGCAGAGATACTCAACACGCTTTGCAGACGACGTGCAAGGCGATCACGCATCTCAATTGTTTTGTTAATCTCATCAGAGTAGAACTCCTCTTTAAGTTCAACTTGTACCTCAAGGTTATCGCGGTTGTTTTCACGAGTAACAACAAGCAAGTATTGAGGCTCGGACTCGGGCAATTGAAGAATAACACTCTCGATTTGTGATGGGAATACGTTGATACCGCGAATAATAAGCATATCATCGCTACGTCCCATGATACGAGTCATTCTTACACTTGTTCTACCACACTCACAGGGCTCATATATTAGAGAACAGAGGTCTTTTGTGCGATAACGCAACAGTGGCATACCCTCTTTTGTAAGCGTTGTAAATACCAACTCTCCTTGCTCTCCCTCGGGCATCGACTCCAATGTCTCGGGATTGATGATTTCGGGGAAGAAGTGGTCTTCAATGATGTGTGAGCCGTTTTTGCACTCGCACTCATGCGATACTCCGGGTCCCATTATCTCGCTTAATCCGTAAATGTTATAAGCATTGATTTGTAGTTTCTCTTCCAAACTCTTACGCATATTCTCGGTCCAAGGCTCGCCTCCGAAAATACCTATACGAAGTTTAATATCTTCGGGAGTAATACCCTTTTTACGCATAACCTCAGCCATGTGAAGAGCATACGAGGGTGTACAAGCAACACCTGTAATACCCAAATCCTTTATAAGAAGAATATGTTTATCGGTGTTTCCGCTTGATGTAGGAACAACCGATGCTCCCAAATGTTCAACACCATAGTGCAAACCCAAACCTCCTGTAAACAATCCGTAGCCGTATGCTACCGAGATGGTATCCTCGCGCGATGCTCCGAATGCTGCCAAACAACGTGCTATGGCCTCCGACCAAATAGCAAGGTCGCGGCGAGTATAACCTACAACAGTTGGGTTACCTGTTGTTCCTGACGATGCGTGTACCCTTACAATTGCCGATTGTGGCACGGCATTCAACCCGAATGGATAGTTATCACGAAGATCTTGTTTGGTTGTAAAAGGCAATTTTTTTATATCATCAATTGTCTTAATATCGTCGGGCATAATGTTCATGGCCTGCATCTTTTCGCGATAGAAAGGCACATTGTGATAAACATTATCAACCAATTTTCTTAATCTCGCTCCTTGAAGTTGTCGCATCTCCTCACGCGACATACACTCCTTATTCTTATTCCAAATCATCTATTTATAGTTTTTAGTTGTTAGTTTTTAGTTGTTTGATAAATCTAAAAACCACAACTTTTTTATCATTTTTATTTCTAACAACTAACATCTACCCGTTAGGGCGGCGTTAGCCGAGAACTAACAACTATTTAAAAAGGGTGATCCTTTTTAAAGTTACGCATACGCTCTTCTAACACAGGGTAAAGTTCTTCACGCATACGCGAAGTACAAGCTCTTACGCCCTCCTCCTCACTACCAGTTGTAGATAGAGAAATTGAACTTACGCCATAGTATAATAGCTCTTTTAATAGTTCTCCACTCTTAATACCCGGGTATCCTATAGTAAAGAAGAAACCATCTCCCACCTCGCGAGTTACATCGCGGTCATAAACAATGGTAAAACCGTTGTCGGTAAATATCTTCTTCATACGGGCTGCCCTGCGTGCATACTCCTCTGTCTCGGCAACGAAATCCAACTCTCCGTCGGTTGCAGCCTTTAACATTGCAGCATATCCATATTGAGTCGAGTGTGTAACTCCCGATGTTATCATATACATGATAGAGGCCGTAAAGGTAGAACCAAAGTGTCCTTTACCTCCATAACGAGCAGCCAATCCCTCAAAACAGCTATCATATAGGTTAGGCGACAAACATGCCACCGCCATACGTTGTCCTGCATATGAGAATATTTTTGAAGATGAAAGCATCACAATATAGTTTTTACAATATCTTCCTACTGTGGGAACATAAGGTGGCTCCCAAGGTTTTCCGAGATATTGGCGGAAATCCATACAGAAGTATGCCAAATCCTCAAGAACAATAACTCCGTATTTATCGGCAAGCTCTCCAATGATTTGCAACTCACTCTCCTCTAAACATATCCATGCCGGATTATTGGGGTTTGAGTAGATGATAGCCGCTATGTCGCCACGCGAGAAGAAACTCTCAATCTTCTCTCTCAATGCCTCGCCTCTGTAATTATATATATCGAATTGAAGATATTCTGCTCCAATTATTTTAAGTTGCGAACGTTGTATTGGGAAGCCAGGGTCGATAAACAACACCTTGTTTTTATTTGGTGTAGCCTGAGTTACAGCTATAAATGCTCCGTACGATGCAGCAACCGAACCCACTGTTGGGATACAGCACTCGGCAGGCATATCAATATCCATAAACGCCTTTACAAAGCGTGATGCCTCTTTTTTAAGTTCAGGCACTCCTGCAGCTGCAGGATATTGCGAAGCAACATCTCTATCTAAAGCCTCCTTCTCTGCCTCACGACCAATTGTACATGAGGGCAATCCTGGAGAGCCTTGATCCATACGTATAAAAGGAATACCTGTGCGTCGTTCCAATTCGCTCGACAACAACAACACCTCTCCAATTGTAGCACGTTGAAGGTCGGCAATCAACAACTCCTCAGCAACCTGAGCAACAAGTTCTTCCGAAAATATTCTATTATTCATTATTCTTTTGTTTTACTAATTAGACCAATTGGTCTAATTGGTCTAATTGGTCTAATAACTAACAACTAAAAACTAACAACTACTTAGTCGCCTCGTAACCTAACATTACGGCTTTTATGTTTTGCTCAACAACAGCCTCTCCTTTTGAAGAGAATATACGTTTAACGCTATCCAATATTTTATCCATTGACAAACCGATAGCATCAACAGCACCACCCAACAACACCATATTCTCTGAACGAGGCATTCCGTTGTCGGCAGCAATTTGAGCCACATCAAACAACACCAAGTTTTTAACCTTTGCCAAAGCAGCATCCAAAACCTCTTGCTCTGGGTAGTTAGGTATGTTTACGAAAGGTTTTGATGATGTAATAACCCAACCATCAGGAGCAAGGTAAGGCATATAACGCAAAGCCTCCATAGGCTCTAACGAGATAATAACATTTGCCGAACCTAATGGAATAAGATCAGAGTGTATAGGCTCTGACGAAATTCTCAAATTCGATTGAACATCACCTCCGCGTTGGCTCATACCATGAACTTCGGCTTGTTTCAAGTGCAACCCTTCGTTAAGAGCAGCATCTCCAATAACTGTGGCAATTGACAAAATACCTTGTCCGCCAACACCTGAAAGAATTATATCTGTTTTCATTTTTTCTCAACCTTTTGTTTTTTCAATCTACGATTTAATGTTTGAATACACTCTCTGCATGGGATAATTACCGAGACACCTTTGTACTCAATCTCCTCGCGAATAATATTTACAATCTCATCGTGATTTTTTGGAATAGGCACTACGCAACGAATACGCTCAGGCTCAACACCAAGACCTTGACAAATAGCTTGTAGGCGGTTTGTTCCTGCAGAATCTTGACCACCTGTCATAGCAGTTGTTAGGTTATCAGAGATGATTACTGTAATAGGAGCTTTAGCATTAACAGCATCCAATAGTCCTGTCATACCTGAGTGAGTAAATGTTGAGTCGCCAATAACTGCAACAGCAGGGAACAATCCTGCATCCGAAGCACCTTTTGCCATAGTAATTGAAGCACCCATATCAACACAACTGTCAATTGCTTTGAATGGAGGCAACGCACCTAAAGTGTAGCAACCAATATCGCTGAACACTTTTCCTTGTGGATACTCTGCAATAACACGTTTTAAGGTTGCATATACATCGCGGTGTCCACAACCTTGACACAATGCTGGAGGACGAGCAACAACTGCCTCAGATTTATCGAAA
>JAZONU010000213.1:0-4839 GCA_045654605.1 Candidatus Caccoplasma sp.
TAATATGAAAATGTCTAAACTCGTAATGTTTAAAGTTGCTATAATGGCAGGAATAACAATTGGAATAGCTGGTTGGGGATATTTAGCAACAAAAGATATAATAGGTGCTGCACTGTTTGCTTTTGGTCTATTAACGGTTGTTAGCTACAAAATGAAATTATATACAGGAACTGCAGGTTTTGTTGAATTTAAAAATAAAGACAACAAAATTCAAATAAAAGAGCCTTTAACTGAGCTGGGTATTGTATTAGGAGGAAATATAATAGGTTGTTTATTAGTTGGTTTATTAGCAAGATTAAGCCCTCTTAATTTAACAACTGCAGCTCAAAGCATATTAGAAGGAAGATTAATGGTTGGCCCCGTAAACGGAGGATTGTTAGCTATCGGTTGTGGATTTATTATGACAACTGCTGTTACTTTCGCAAGAAAAGGACAATATCTTCCACTATTGTTTGGAGTTCCTCTATTCATTATTTGCGGATTTCCTCACTGTGTTGCAGATGCGTTCTACTACTTAACAGTGCCTTTCGATTTTATAAAAGATAATATTGCAGACGTATTGCTATTCTATGTATCAATCGTGTTTGGTAATTTTATAGGATGTAATCTATATCGTATTGTAATGAAAAATAATCCTGAATAAGTAAAGATAATGAAGAACTTAGGATTTATAAATTCTTTTACAGCTATACTTCTAATATTAATTGGTTTTAGTAGTTGTAAGGAAAATAAAAATTTATCATTCAATGACTCTGAAATTGAGTTAATAACTACATACAAGAACTCGATTATGCCATTGAAAACCATTAATACTAAAGAAGACTCTCTCTTTTTAAGAAACATTGCCACTCCTCTATCATTCAATGATATTAAAAGTGAATACTTTACTTATTTAACTGGTTCGATGTTGAAAACAGTTACCAATCCCGAAAACGAAGGTGTTGGTATAGCTGCTCCACAAGTGGGTATAAGCAAACAATTAATAGCCGTTCAACGCCTTGATAAAAGCAACGAACCATTTGAATTTTATGTAAATCCAAAAATTATCTCTACCATTGGAGATAAACAACCTGGAGGAGAAGGCTGTTTATCGGTGCCTGACATGAGAGGAAAGGTTAGCAGATATAGAAAAATTGTAATTGAATATAACAATATCGAGGACTTTGAAATTAAATCTGACACAATTGAAGGATTTACAGCCGTAATATTTCAACACGAAATTGACCATTTAAACGGCATCCTATATATTGATAAAGTTGATAATATTTGCAATAAATAATTTACAATGAACAACTCTTTAACAAAGACAATATTCAATCTATTCATAACATTCTTCAAAATAGGTGCTTTCACCTTTGGAGGAGGATGGGTTATGATTGCAATGATGGAGAAAGACATTGTAAACAAAAACAAGTGGTTTACAAAAGAGGAGTTTATTGACAATCTTGCAATAGCTCAATCAATGCCCGGAATATTAGCCGTTAATATGGCTGTATTAGTAGGGAATAAAATTGCAAAGAAACGAGGAGCATTCTTCTCTGCATTAGGGACAATTCTCCCCTCTTTCATTGTAATACTTACAATAGCAATATTCTTTGTAACAATAAATGAGGATCCTGTTGTTGAGAGAATCTTTAAAGGTATTCGTCCAGCAGTTGTAGCTCTGATTATAGCACCTGTTTTTACAACAGCAAAAGCTGCAAAAATTAATTTTAAAAATTTTTGGGTACCTGTCTTAACGGCTCTCCTTATTACCTTTTGTGGATTTTCACCAATAATATTTATTGGTATTGCTATATTATATGGTGTATTCACTTGCTATATAAAAAACAGACAGACTAAACCAGAATAGAGATGATATATATAAATTTAATATTAGCATACTTAAAAATAGGAATATTCGGTTTCGGTGGTGGATATGCTATGCTATCACTCATTCAACACGAAGTTGTTGAGGTTGTACACCCTGGAGACAGCCAACCTTGGCTTACATTACAAGAATTTACCGATATTGTTGCTATATCACAAATGTCTCCTGGTCCTATAGGTATAAATAGTGCAACATACATTGGATATAAAGTAACAGGCTCTGTTTTAGGTTCAATATTAGCGACTATTGCAGTTTGTTTGCCCTCATT
This sequence comes from Candidatus Caccoplasma sp., assembly GCA_045654605.1. GTDB lineage: Bacteria > Bacteroidota > Bacteroidia > Bacteroidales > G3-4614 > Caccoplasma_A. The sequence continues at coordinate 2,139 of JAZONU010000213.1, forward strand.
TATATTAGTATTAATTGTTGGAAAAATTCTACTTAAAAGGCGAGAAAACATATATATAAAAAGCACCTTTAACGCTATTAGACCTGTTGTTGTTGGAATGATTGCATCAGCAGCACTGCTATTAATGAATAAAGAAAACTTCCCTGACTACACTAAAAGTATTGCTATTTGCGTAGTTGCTTTTCTTTTAGTTAGATATGCTAAACTACACCCAATATTAATAGTTATTCTTGCGGGAATTGCCGGTTATTTTCTTTACTAATTATGACATACGAAGAGACAATTAATTATCTATATACAAGACTCCCATTATACCAAAAACAGGGGGTAAAAGCATACAAACCCGGATTACAAAATATTGAGGCATTAGACAGATTATGTAATTCTCCTCATAAAAATTTTGTAACAATTCACGTTGCTGGAAGCAATGGGAAAGGTTCTGTTTCACATACTATTGCCGCAATACTACAATCTGCCGGATATAAAACAGGATTATATACCTCACCTCATTTGACAGATTTTAGAGAACGCATAAGAGTTAACGGCTATAAGATACCTCAAAACTACATTGTTGAATTTACCGAAAAACACAAAAACGAAGCAGAAAAAATATCGCCATCTTTTTTTGAATGGGTAACAGAATTGGCTTTTAGTTATTTTGCATCAGAGAAAGTTGATATTGCTGTAATAGAGACAGGATTGGGTGGCAGATTAGACAGCACAAATATAATAACCCCTACTCTGTCAATAATCACAAATATATGTTTAGAACATACCTATCTGCTTGGCGATACATATCAAGCCATAGCTTCAGAAAAGGCTGGCATAATAAAAGAAAATATTCCTGTTGTTATAGGTGAGTGGGATGATAAATATGCAAAGATATTTATAGAGAAAGCAAAAGAGCTTAACTCTAAAATTATATTTGCAGAGAAGAGTATGCCAATAAAGGGTTATGAATATCTTGATGATGGTAAATTAAAACTTCATTTTGAAGAGCTTAAAAATCTTATATTTGCACTTGGAGGTACATATCAACTAAAAAATGCTCCAACAATATTACAATCTATTATCTCTCTTAAGGAACAAGGCTATAATATTACTGAATCCAATATCAGAGATGGATTTGCACAGGTAACAACTCTTACAGGACTAAGAGGAAGATGGGAAATATTGAGTACATCTCCTAAAGTAATATGCGATACAGGTCATAATGTGGGAGGAATAACATACACCGCAAAACAGATTTCAGAGCAAAACAAAGGCTCTTTACATATTGTATTTGGTATGGTAAATGATAAAGACACCGAAGGAGTAATATCTCTATTACCAAAAAATGCAAACTACTACTTTACACAACCCTCTGGCGAAAGAGCCATGAATGTTGAGGTATTTGAAGCAATAGCATCAAAATATAATCTGAAAGGTAGTATTTTTAAGACCGTTGCCGAAGCATATACAAAAGCTATAGAGTGTGCAAAATCTTATGATACTATATATGTTGGGGGAAGCACTTTTGTTGTAGCCGATTTATTGGAATATTTAGAAAAGAAATAGTTATTGCAAACTCTTTTAGATACAATAATAGGGGCAGTTTATATCAAACTGCCCCTATTATTAGTTATAATGATAGAACTATTTTGATGCTATAACCTCTATCTCAACAAGGCCTCCTTTTGGAAGAGTTTTTACAGCTACAGCTGAACGAGCAGGGAAATCGAATTTAAAATATTTAGCATACACTTCGTTCATCTCTGCAAACATTGCCATATCTGCCAAAAATACAGTTGTCTTAACAACATTATCCATATAATATCCAGCATCGGCAAGCAAGTTAGACACATTTTTCAAAGCTTGTTCTGTTTGCTCTTTAATTCCACCCTCTACAAAATCAGATGTCGCAGGATCAATTCCCAATTGACCTGATGCAAACAAAAAGCCATTTACTTCAACAGCATGGCTATATGGGCCAATAGCTGCTGGAACTTTTGATGATGTTATAATTCTCTTTTTCATATAAATAATAAATTAATTTGGTTGTTCTATTTTCAAATCTTTTACAAGGATATTTCGTGTTGCATCATACATATCATTTCGAGCAGCAACTATTGTATCCCATTGAAGTTTATATTTATCTGTTTTATTTACTTTAAATTTTTCTTCACCTGTTCCATTCTCTCCTACTCTGTTTAAAAGCTCTCCAACACTGAACGAAGAGATATCAAAAGCAGGTTGATATGCAAGAGCTTTCTCTTTTTTATTAAAGACTTCAATAAATATACCTGTATCCAATAATTTTTTTAACGCAATATTTACAATTCTTATTGGAATACCATATAAAGATGATATCTTTTGAAGCGACAAAGGAGGCAATCCTTTTTCAAAGCGTTGTACCACAACACACGATACAATAAGAATAATAAAATCGGAATATTGAGTACTAATTTTATCAATACTCTCCTCATCTCCATAGTCAGCTGTCTGCATAGAAAAAGACAAAAGTACTCCAAATAGAAAAATCAGCCACGATATCTGCATCCATATTAACAACAATGGCAAGAATGCAAATCCTCCATATATAGCGTTATATTTCGACAACCATATCTGGCTATTTAAATATACAAATTGAAATATTTGGAACGAAATACCACATATTATTCCGGCAATCAAAATCCTAAATGGGCAGTTAAATTTTTATCAT
>JAZONU010000214.1:0-2867 GCA_045654605.1 Candidatus Caccoplasma sp.
GGGCGAGCTATTAGCTGGAGTTGTAATATATAAAACAAAAACTTGCGTTCACTCTCAATATATAGCCACATCACAAAAAGGGCGAGATTTGTCTGCGTTGGACTTACTCTTTTCATATCTCATCAAAGAGAGATATAGAGAGGTAAAATATTTCGATTTTGGAATATCTACAGAACAAAAAGGCGAAATATTAAACAAAGGGCTACTATCGCAAAAAGAGGGATTTGGGGCATCGGCAACAATATATAGCTCATATAAGATAACACTCTGAAAATAACATGGCAGAGGAGAAAAGCATATATCGAAAAATCATAGGAGCAACCTCACTATTCGGAGGAGTGCAGGTTATAAATATGCTTTGTTCCCTTATTCGCAACAAGATAATAGCTATTTTTTTAGGCGTAGAAGGAGTAGGATTAATAGGTCTATTTAATAGCTCCGTTGAAATGGTCTCTTCGTTAACAAATTTAGGTCTACGCCAAAGTTCTGTAAGAGACGTGGCAACAGCGAACAAAAAAGGTAGAGACCTATTAGAGAGAGTTTCGGGTGTTGTCCGTAAATTATCTCTGATATTAGGATTGTTAGGAGCAATGGTCTTTATTGGAGCAGCACCATTGTTGAGTAAAGTAACATTTGGCAACGACCAAAACATATGGAGTTTTGTCCTACTGTCGGCAGCCCTGCTTTTTAATGCATTGGCATCAGGAGAACAAGCCATATTGCAAGGTTCCGAAAAACTAAAAATATTTGCCAAATCAACAGTCCTCGGAAGCGTAGACTCTCTTTTGGCGTCAATTCCACTATACTATTACTTAAGAGTTGACGGAATAATATCATCGTTATTGTTAGCCTCATTTTTTACCTTTTTATTCAATTATATAGCCTCAAAAAAAGAGAACCTTAAATCACAAAAGGTAACCATAAAAACAGCCTTTAAAGAGGGTGCTCCCATGCTGAAGTTGGGAATGTATATGACCATAAGCGGGTTTATGACAACCCTGTTGAACTACATTCTAATAGCTTGGATGAACAGATATTCGTCAATAACAGATGTGGGATATTATCAAGCAGGATTTACATTAGTAACCCGATATGTAGGATTAATCTTTATCGCAATGTCAACCGAGTATTATCCTCGATTGGCATCGGTACAAAACGATAAAGAACAACTCTCACTTCAAGTATCTCGTCAAATGGAGAGTTCGCTGTTAATGCTTTTGCCTATCATAACACTATTCCTTTTATTGCAGAATTGGATAATACCACTTCTTTATAAATCAGATTTTTTAGCAGTAACAAACTATACAATATGGGCAATGCCGGGAGTGGTATTTAAAGCAATATCGTGGTCGTTAGGCTTTATACTTTTAGCAAAAGGAGAGGGGAAACTCTTCTTGATAACCGAGCTTATATCTGACGTAACATCAATAGTCATTAATATGTTACTATATCTCAATATGGGCTTGGAGGGGTTAGGAATAGCCTATACCATAAACTTTATAATCTACACAACTTATATGTGGATTATATCTAAAAAGAGATATGCTTTCGCACCAGAAAAATCGTTGTATATCGTATATTTTATATCTACTCTTTTAATATACTCACAGGCAGTCGTAATCAATTTTGAAGTATCAAAATATTTTATTCCATCTCTCTTTGCCGTAGTGGCAACAATCTATTCGCTTTTTGCTTTACGTAAGAGGTTGTCAAGAAAATAATCATTAACTTGTTTTTTATTTACTATAAATGTAGGGCAGACAAGTGATTTGCTTTATTTGTAAATTTTATTTATTATTGTACAGAGAATTAGATAAAAGAACTCCTAAAATCATGCTGTTATGAAAAGGTTTGTTTTCTTACTTGTGTTAATAATCTCGAATATCTCTATATATGCCCAAATAGATGAAGATATAACTCTTCCCGAAGTATTCCCGACAGAAGATGCTGTTTGGGTTATATCAGTAACAGAAACAGAGAATAATCCATGGGCTGTATTTGAGCCTTATTACAAAGAAACTACTTATAGGACCTCCTATTATTTATTAGGGGATACAATCATAGAAAATAAAAAATATTCAAAATTATATTTTATATATGGAGAATTAGATTCTTTAAAGGTAAAATCTTGCAACTTTTATACCGAAAATCAGTTATATGTTGGAGCAATAAGAGTTGAGGGAGAGAAAGTGTATTTGCGACCTTATGAAGTGATATATTGCTTTGGTGAGGAAATGTGTCCACATATTGACTGTATTGAAGAGGATGGTTATCCTTGGTATAAAGATGAAGAGATAGATTATAGTTTTTTTGAAAAGGATGTTCTTATGTATGATTTTAGTGTAGAGGAATCAGAACGTTTATATATTAATAATTATCACGCAGATTATTTCCCAAATTATGACATAGTATGTCACCATTTTCTCGCGACTGGAATAGTAAAAGGTGCTTATAAACAAGCACATTCATGGATAAAAGGGATAGGCTCAACAGGAGGGTTATGGTTTAATTTTGATTGGGTTCCTATGTCAGGATATGGCGAACGCAGAAGTTTAAAATCCTTTTACTACAAAGGCAAACAATTTTACCCTGCAGAAGAATCAGGAATTAACGAAAGTATTGCAGAAGCACCCAAAACCAAAGCATACGTTTCTGCTGGAGTGTTATACATTAAGAATGCTGAGGGTATAACTTCAGTAGAAGTTTACAACTCTCTCGGCACCCCTCTCTACAGGAGAGGGGCAGGGGGTGAGGATACCTCTCTTCAAATTGCATTACCTTCAACCATTAAAGGATTGTTGATTGTTAAAGTAAACAATGAGGTTATAAAAGTGCTTTGTAATTAATTTTAAAAGCACAAATACTAT
>JAZONU010000215.1:0-5806 GCA_045654605.1 Candidatus Caccoplasma sp.
CGTAATTTTATGATAGCTTCACCCAATGCAACGGCAACATCTTCATCTTGACGAAGCAAATGTAATACCAAGCGAAGTGCACTTTTTTTTCCTATTCCGGGAAGTTTTGAAATCTCATTAATGGCACTATCCAGCAAAGAGGATGAGAAAGAGTTATTCATTATGATAAAATATAAAATTTTGTTTCAAAAATAGCAAAAAAATTGTATTGAAACGAAGTTTTTTCATACATTTGTAGATGAAAAAGAGGAGATATGCAAGAGGTGATAAAAAGTGCCGAATTTATAATAAGTAATACCGATGTAAGAAAATGCCCTACAGATGGTAAGCCTGAATATGCTTTTATAGGAAGATCTAATGTAGGTAAATCCTCATTGATAAATGCACTTACACAGAAGAGTGGTTTGGCAAAAACCTCGTCAACTCCGGGAAAGACACTATGTATAAATCACTTTTTGGTTAATGATGAGTGGTATATTGTCGATTTGCCAGGATATGGATATGCTAAATGTAGTAAGGATGGCAGAGACAGAATAAAAAAGGTGATAGAGGGTTATATTCTCAATAGAGAATCGATGACTCTATTGTTTGTATTGATAGACTCTCGTCATGAACCTCAAAGAGTAGATACAGAATTTATGGCTTGGTTGGGCGAAAATGGAGTGCCATTTTCAATAGTGTTTACCAAAGCCGATAAACTTGGTAAAACAAAATTGGAATCAAACATAAAAAGCTATAGACGAAAATTATTAGAGCAATGGGAAGAGTTGCCACCGATGTTTATAACTTCGTCTGAAGACAAGAGAGGAAGAGAAGAACTATTGGAATATATATTTGAGATAAATAATAGTTTAAAATAATATAAAAAGAGGAGAAGATAAGTGATGAGTTTTAAGAGTAATATAGAGTTTATGAGGGAGGCGATATTGTTGTCGTTGAAAAGTGCCAAAATTGGAGAAGCTCCTTTTGGTGCTGTGATAGTAAAAGATGGCAAAATTATTGCAAGAGGAGCAGATAGAGTGGTTAGAAAAAAAGATCCTACTGCTCATGCTGAAATAATAGCAATTCGTCAAGCGGCCTCAAGATTAAAAAATCATGACTTATCGGGTTGTGAAATATACACATCAAGTGAACCTTGTCAAATGTGTTTGGCTGCCATAAAATATGCGAACATCGATAGACTATACTATGCATCCATTGCAAAAGATTTAGAAGAGGCTGGAGTATTGTCAAACCATGCTCATAGTGAGTTGATAAAACGCAAATGGGAGGTAGATATGGAGTCGGAGAATATATTAAGAGAAGAGGCGTTAGAATCGCTAAAGATTTGGAAAGAGGTAAAAAAAGATAAAGAAGAAAAATAAAAAAAAAGAATATGAGTAATTGGTTTGAATGTAAAGTAAAATACGACAAAATAATGGATAATGGTTTGCCTAAAAGTGTGAGTGAACCATATTTGGTTGATGCCCTATCATTTACTGAAGCAGAAGCCAGAATTATAGAGGAGATGAAACCTTATATATCGGGAGAGTTTACAGTTGCAAATATAAAAAGAGTGAAACTTGCCGATATCTTTTTTGACGAAACAGGAGATAAATGGTATAAAGCAAAACTAAACTATATAACTCTCGATGAGAAGAGTGGTGCGGAAAAACGCACAGCCGCTTTCATGTTGATACAGGCTAAAGATTTTGCAACATCATTGGCAACCCTTACAAACGAAATGGGAACAACAATGATAGATTATGAAGTAGCTTCAATAACAGAAACAGCCATAATGGATGTATTTCGTTACGAAGTTGAAAAGAACCAACCCTAATAGATAATTGTTTTTTTCAGAGATGGGAATAATCACTGAAAATATAAATAGATACAGAGCTTCACTCCCTCAAGGAGTGGAGCTTTGTGCAGTATCAAAGTTTCATCCGCTCTCTTCAATTGAGGAGGCATATAATGCAGGGCAAAGAATTTTTGGAGAGAGTAGAGTTCAAGAATTATTGCCTAAATCTCAAAATTTGCCAGCCGATATAGAGTGGCACTTTATTGGACATCTTCAAACAAACAAAGTAAAATATATTGCACCTTTCATCTCACTTATACATAGTGGCGATAGCATAAAATTGCTAAAAGAGATTAACTCTTGTGCAAAAAAAGAGAATCGCGTAATAGATGTGTTGTTGCAATTGCATGTGGCTCAAGAGGAGACAAAAAGCGGATTCTTGCCTACTGAATTGTATGACTATATGGCGACAGGAGAGTGGCGAGAATTGAAAAATATACAAATAAGAGGTGTGATGGGAATGGCAACCTATACAGATGATGAAAAACAGATAGAGTCGGAGTTTAAGACCATCCGTCAAGAGTTTGAAAAAATCAAGCAACAATACTTCCCTGACGACGAAAAATTTACATATTGTTCAATGGGTATGTCCGATGACTATATGATAGCAATAGGGTGTGGCTCAAACATTGTGAGAGTGGGAACAGGAATATTTGGCGAAAGAATATACTAAAAAAGATATTTTTATGTTATATAACATATAGAAGTATCTGTTGGCCGATATAAATAAATGCTAATTTTGTACAATCACATATTGTGAACTATTAAGAATAGAATGTAATTATGACATTATCAGGATTAAAACAAGCCGATTTTGAAGCCGAAATAGCAGGAAAGAAAACTGCTATGTATGTTTTGAAAAACAGTAAAGGAGCCGAAATTTGTGTAACCAACTATGGCGGAGCAGTTATGTCAATAATGATGCCCGACAAAGATGGAAAATATGCAAATGTCATACAAGGACACGACTCAATAGAGAATGTAGTAAAAAGTCCCGAACCATTTTTAAGTACCTTGGTTGGTAGATACGGAAACCGTATAGCAAAAGGTAAATTCACTCTTGACGGAAAGGAATATAGCCTTACAATAAACAACGGACCAAACTCACTACATGGAGGTCCTACAGGTTTTCATGCAAGAGTATGGGATGCTGAACAGATAAACGAAAGTACACTTAAATTAAAATATAGATCGGCAGATGGAGAAGAGGGCTTCCCTGGTAATCTTGATGTAACAGTAATCTATTCTTTAAGTGATGATAATGAGTTTATTATAGAGTATTCGGCAACAACCGATAAAAAAACTATTGTAAACCTAACACATCACGCATTCTTTAGCCTATCGGGAATACAAAAAGATACAGCATCAGTTGAGAATAATATCTTAACATTGAATGCTGATTTTTATGTACCTGTTGATGAAACATCAATTCCTTACGGTCGTATTGACTCAGTTGAGGGAACTCCAATGGATTTCCGCACTCCTTATGTTGTAGGAGAACGTATTGATGCCGATTTTGAACAAACAAAATTCGGAGTTGGATATGACCACTGCTGGGTGTTGAATAAACGTGAACCGGGAGAGTTGTCGTATGCAGCAAAATGCGTAGAGCCAATAAGTGGTCGCACATTAGAGGTTTATACAACCGAACCCGGAGTGCAAGTATATACCTCAAATTGGCATAACGGATTTGAGGGTGCTTTCGGAGCTACATTCCCAAAACGCAGTGCAATATGCTTTGAGGCACAACACTTCCCCGACACTCCCAATAAACCACATTTCCCCGATTGTGTATTAAATCCAGAAGAGGAGTATTATCAAAAAACCATATATAAATTTGGCGTAGAAAAATAACTAAATAATAAAAACTAAAATAAAACAATTATGAGTCAACAAAAGAAACAATGGGGAGCCATAATCGTAATGATTGCGCTCTTCGCAATGATTGCCTTTGTAACAAACCTATGTTCGCCAATGGCAACCATTATCAAAAGTCAAGGTGAGATTTCTAATGTGCTTGCACAAATTGGTAACTACGGAAACTTTATCGCCTATTTAATTATGGGTATTCCAGCAGGTATGCTTATATCTAAATTTGGTTACAAAAAAACTGCATTAATAGGTCTTGTAGTAGGAATTGCAGGTATATTGTTACAATGGTTTAGTGGAAAATTAGATGTTGAGCAAAATTTAGGATTAGTATTTGGAGTTTACCTTGCAGGAGCATTTATCGCAGGTTTGTGTATGTGTATCCTTAACTGCGTTGTAAATCCAATGTTAAACATCCTTGGAGGCGGTGGTAACAAAGGAAACCAATTAATTCAAATTGGAGGTGTATTTAACTCATCTGCAGCCGTAGCAGTATATATCATAATGGGAGCATTGATAGGAGAGGCAACAAAAGCAAAAATAGCTGATGCAACACCCGCATTGATGATAGCATTAGCAATATTTGTTGTTGCATTCATTGTACTTCTATTTACTAAAATCAAAGAGCCCGAAAGAGTTCCTGTTGATATGTCATTAGTTAAAGGTGCATTCAAATATCGTCACTTCGTATTGGGTATTTTAGGTATATTCCTATATATGGGAATTGAGGTGGGAGTACCAACATATATTCTACAATATCTACCTGCAGATACACCGGAAGTATTGACAGAGAAAAAAAGTATAATTGAGAAATTTAATGCCAAGGAGATTACATCAGGAGAAGCAGCGTTGGCTTATTTGGCAACATCTGCAAAAGTTCCTAATAAAGCAGAAGAGATTGCAGCAGCAGATAAAGCTCAAAAAGAGTTCGAAAAATTATTAAAAGATACTGAGGAGAAAATTGCTCCTACCAAAGAGGGTAAAACACCCGAGATAACAGTAGAAAGCATCTCAAAAACACCATCAGGATACGGAATGAAACCATCAGTAGTAAATACATTAGTAGCATTATATTGGTTGATGATGTTGATTGGACGCTTCTTGGGAGGAGCAATAGGTGGAAAAATTTCAAGTCGTACAATGATAACAGCAGTTTCATGTTTAACATTAGTATTAGTATTGTTCGGAATGTATGCACCTACCGATAATTTAATTACTATTCCTGGAATTGATTGGGCAACATTAACAATAATATCAGCAGAAGTGCCAATGGGAATAATTGCATTCTTGTTCGTGGGACTTTGTACATCAGTAATGTGGGGAGGAATCTTCAATATGGCAGTAGAAGGACTTGGTAAATACACAGCTGTTGCATCAGGAATATTTATGACAATGGTGTTCGGTTGTGCTGTAATGTTGGCAATACAAGGATTTGTTGCAGATATGGCAGTAAGCTACTTAACAAGTTATTGGGTAGTAATAGTATGTGCAGCATACATCTTGTTCTATGCGCTAATAGGTTCAAAACCAGCAAAAGTAAAAGAGTAACATATTAATTCATCATATAAACTAACTAATTATGAATATAGATTTTGTCAGAAGTCGTTTCATCAAACACTTTGATGGTACAACAGGAGAACTTTATGCATCACCAGGTCGTATTAATCTAATAGGTGAGCACACCGATTACAATAACGGATTTGTATTCCCTGGAGCAGTAAATAAAGGTATTATTGCTGAGTTGAAACCTAACGGAACAGATAAAGTAAAAGCATACTCAATAGACGAAAAAGATTATGTAGAGTTTGGTTTGAATGAAGAGGATGCACCACGTGCTTCTTGGGCAAAATATATCTTTGGTGTATGCCGAGAGATGATTAAACGCGGAGTAGAGGTAAAAGGATTTAATACTGCATTTGCAGGAGATGTGCCTCTTGGTGCAGGAATGTCATCATCAGCAGCATTGGAGAGTACATACGCTTATGCTCTAAATGATATGTTTGGCGACAACAAAATTGATAAATTTGAGTTGGCAAAAGTTGGACAAGCTACAGAGCATAACTATGTAGGAGTAAAATGTGGAATTATGGACCAATT
>JAZONU010000216.1:0-9457 GCA_045654605.1 Candidatus Caccoplasma sp.
AAAGAGCAACTAAAAACAGAGATAGCAGATAAAGAGAAAAATCTATTAAAATATTACAATACTATATTAAACAATAGTGAAGAAGACATAATAGGCAGAATAACCGAAAAGCTCTCACTAATAACAACATTTGGCGAAGGAGCAAGAATTGGACTATCGATATTAAAATATTTCAAACAATAATAAGAGTATAACTCTATTGAGAATAAGACCAATTTTAGTAACTTTGTAGAAAGTTGTAAAAACAAGATTTATTCTTTTACAAACAGAATGAAAAGATATATACTCATAATAATAATTGCATTAGGAAGCATAGCATATACAACAGCCAAAGCCCAATCAAGCAATTACAAAGAGAAGTTTTATAATCTTTTTATTAGCGGAGAAGTAAACAAATGGGATAAACTAATAACACAATTAGAGAGTGATCAAAAAAAGCAAGACGACGCTTCAAAAATTGAGTTATTAGAATCCTATTACGGATATATAGGACATCTGATAGACATAAAAAACGAGGATAGAGCAGAGGAGTATCTGAAAAAAGCAGTGCCATTAGCAGAAGAATTAGTAAACAAATACCCTAATAATGCACTCATAAAAGGATATAATGCAAACATCATAGGGTTTCAAATTGCAATATCTCCCTTACGTGCAACAACCCTTGCACGAGGAATGATGAAGAACGCAAAAGCATCAATCGCACTTGCACCAAACGACCCTACAGTAAACATTCTATCAGGAAACATATTCCTATATATGCCCGATTTTTTAGGAGGAGATACAAAAAAATCACTCTTACAATACAAAAAAGCATTAGCCGACTTTGAAGCAAACGAAAAATTAAGAGAAAACAACTGGATGTACCTCCAGTTAATGGTAACAATAGGTATAGTATATGAGAAATTAGGCAACTACGCCGAAGCAAAAAAAATGTATGAAAAAGCGTTGAAGATATATCCCAACTATCCTCACGTACGAGATAAAATGTATCCTAACATAGTAAAAAAGATAAATAAAAAATGACAGGAGAATATATAGAAACAACATTGGTAATAAACCCATATTCTGAGGACGTTGCCGATGTAATGGCAGCACTATTAGCAAGTGAAGGTTACGAAACATTTATACCAACCGAAGAGGGGATAAAATGTTATGTACTAAAAGAAGTATATACAGAGCAAGCTGTAAAAGATGCAATAGAACAAAACCCATTCGATTGCACAATTACCTACACAAGCGTTGAAGTAGAAGACGAAGATTGGAACAAAACATGGGTAGAAGAAAGTTTCACTCCAATTTTCATAGGAGAAGAGTGTGTAATACACTCACCAAAAGATGCGGTAGGCGAAGATAAAAAATACAACATTCTAATTAACCCCATAATGGCATTTGGTAGCGGACACCACCAAACAACAGCAATGATGACGCAATGGCTGTTAGAAGACGAAATAGAAAACAAAGATGTATTGGATATGGGGTGTGGAACAGCCATACTCGCAATAGTAGCAACAAAACGAGGAGCAAACAACGTATGTGCCATAGACATAGACCAACGAGCATATCGCAATGCCATTGACAACGCAACACTAAACAACTGCAACCAAATGGATGTAAGATTGGGTGGGGCAGAAGCAATAGGCGACACCACTTTCGATGTAATATTGGCAAACATAAACAAAAACATCCTAATAGCCGATATGGAGAAATATGCTAATGCTACTAACCCCAATGGTTCACTATATGTAAGTGGATTCTATACCTCTGACATAGAAGATATTTCTGCCGAAGCATTAAAGTATGGCTTTAAGCTTATAAGCAAAAAAGAAGACTCTGATTGGGTATCACTTAAGTTTGTAAAAGGGAAGTAAAAGACTAAAAAGGCTGAAATGGCCTAAAGGATAAATAAATTACAAAACCGTTCTATCATAAAGGTAGTGCGGTTTTTTATTGCATAAAAATTTTGAATAATTTAGGAATATTCATTTTAAAGAATTAATTTCGCATTGTCCCACGCTGATAGTCCTATTCTTTACGGATAGAGAGCGAGGGTGGGACAAGACATATTAAAAGGCGTTTACTACGCTTTGGTTTTGTCGGTTTAAGAACTTCGCAAATTCAATTAACTGTTTGTCAAGAACAAAGCAGCGTGAATGTCCCGAGGGTGTGTTATATACATACCTCTAATGCTGTATAGCCATAGGTGTATCCATACTTATGGAACATTCAGCGTAGTGGTAGTGTTATACATATCAGCGTGGGCTTTGGCGTTGCTCGTTTCGACAAACAGGGGCAATGCGAAGGCCTTTAAACCGTGAAGCGAGCGACAGTGCAGGGCTTCACGCTTTTTTTATGTCTTTATATTTAGGATTACTTTATAAGGGTTGCCGAAGTCCTCTCCCTAAAACTTTGCGAACAGCATGAGTACAAAGTTTTTTAATAACGATGCAGGCAACACTCTCTTCGACAAATTAAAAGGAATAGCCACAGAAATGGCAACTTTCAACCATTTCTTGGCTGTTGTAGGATTTTTTCGTTCATCAGGTTACTTCAAACTACGAAAAGAGTTAGGCGATGTTTCAGAGATAAAAATATTGGTAGGCATCAATATTGATGATATTTTCCGCAAACATAACAAAGCTATTTTTATGCTTGGCAATGAGGCTAAGGCAAAAGAAATCTATCAAAATGGCTTTAAAGAAGATATTATAAAGGCTCAATACTCTCCCGAAATAGAAGGAGGCATATTGCAAATGTGCGAAGACCTTGTATCCGGAAGGCTTCAAATACGTATTCATGATAAAAAGAATCTGCATGCAAAGTTCTATTTATGTTTACCAGATAACCATAGCGAGCATAGCGATGGTTGGGTAATAATGGGTTCTTCCAACATATCCGATTCAGGATTAGGCATTAAGCGACCGCCTCAATATGAGCTTAATGTTGCCATGAAAGATTATGATGATGTAAAGTATTGTTCTGATGAATTTTGGAAATTATGGAACGATGCCGTTCCATTATCAGCCGAAGATATTGACAAATGTAAGAACGATACATATCTATGTAATGAAGAAAAGCAACCCTCACCATACGAACTATATATAAAAGTACTCATTGATACTTTTGGAGATCAAGTTGAATCAGATTTCACTATTAAATTACCCGAAGGTGTAAAAGATTTAAAGTATCAGAAAGATGCTGTTATACAAGGTTATCAGATGCTAATGCAACATAATGGTTTGTTCCTTGCCGATGTTGTAGGTCTTGGAAAGACCATGATTGCCACAATGATAGCAAAACGGTTTGTTGAACTAAACGGCAAAGGTACAAACATTCTTGTAGTATATCCACCAGCTGTTGAGGATAACTGGAAACAAACATTCAAACAATTTGAGATTAATGATAAAGCCCAATTTATTACCAATGGAAGTTTATCTAAAGTCCTTGACGCACGAGACCGATATAAAAGCAAAGAGGAATTTGATTTAATAATTGTAGATGAAGCACATGGATTCCGTAGCGATAGTTCAGGTAAATATGACGAATTGCAGAAAATTTGCAAATCGCCATGTGTTAATATTGGACTTCTCAAAAGCACTCAAAAAAAGGTAATGCTTTTGTCTGCTACACCACTTAATAACCGTCCAGAAGATCTATTAAACCAACTTCTTTTATTTCAAAATAGCCAAAATTGTACAATTGACGGAATACCAAACCTAAAAGCATTTTTTTCTCCACTAATAACTGATTACAAAAAGTTAATGCGAGAACGTGGAGAAAGAGATGTAACAGCAGATGTAGATGAAATATATGAGCAAATACGTAACAAAGTAATTGATAAAGTAACAGTTCGTCGTACACGTAAGAATATCCTTAACGACCCTGATTACAAAAAAGATATAAAGGAACAAAACATTACATTCCCCGATATCTTACCACCAAATGAATTAGAATATTTCTTAGACGAGGATACAAGTAATCGTTTTTACGAAACGCTAAAACAACTTACAGATGGTAAATCAGACGATAACCCTAAAGGAAAAGGTTTGAATTATGCACGTTACAGAGCAGTTGAGTTTTTAAAGCCTGAATACAGAAAAAAATATAAGAATGCTGAACATATCGGACGGACATTAGCATCGATATACCGCGTACATATGGTAAAGCGATTAGAGAGCAGTTTTCATGCCTTTAAGAAATCGCTTGAGACACTTCTTCGTATCACAACCGATATGATAAAAATGTTTGATGAAGATAAAGTAATAATAGCTCCCGATTTAAAAGTAAAAGAGTTACAAGCAAAAGATATGGAGCTTGACCAAATCATAGAACATGCTATTACAAAAGGATATATAGTTGAAGATATAGTATATAAAGCAGAGGCATTTAATTCTGAATTTTTAAAGATGCTTCAACACGATAAAGAGATTTTAGAGTATTTAAATAAAGATTGGAAGAAAGAAAAAGACGACCCTAAGTTTAATGAATTCTTAGATAACATAAATAACATATTCTTTGACAAAGATATAAACCCATCGGGTAAATTGGTACTATTCTCTGAAAGTGTTGATACACTCAACTATTTACAAAAACGCCTTACTGAGGAGTTAGGCAGAAAAGATGTTTTAATGGTAACAGCAAAAAATCGCAAACATCTTATTAAAGCCATTAAAGAGAACTTTGACGCTAATTACAATAGTGATAAAAAAGAGTATAACATAATAATCACATCAGATGTCTTGGCTGAAGGCGTTAACCTGCATCGCTCAAACGTAATAATAAATTACGACTCACCTTGGAATGCAACCCGATTAATGCAACGCATTGGCCGTGTTAACCGTATTGGCTCGGTTGCCCCTAAAATTTACAACTTTATGTTTTATCCTTCGCAACAAGGCGATAAAGAGATTCAACTCTATAAAAATGCACTTGTTAAGTTGCAAGGATTTCACTCTGCATTTGGCGAAGATGCACAAATATACTCTCGCGAAGAGATTGTAAAAGAGTTTAAGATGTTTGATACAGATGTTAAAGATAACATTGACAAGAGAATGACCCTATTACGAGAAGTTAGAGAACTATATCATTCAAACAAGAAACTATACTACAAAATAAAATCTCTACCTAAAAAAAGCCGAGTAATGCGAAATACAGGCGAACACAGCGGAGAGTCATTAGTATTCATATCATCAAACTTTAAGACAGAATATTATTTGGCAACAAATAGCAAAACAGAGGTAATAGATTTTTTAGATGCAGTTGAAATACTAAAGGCTGACCCCGAAGAGCATGCAGTTAAGTTTAATAACGATGAACAACACTACAAACATGTAAATAACGCTCTGTGTAAATATATAACAGAATATACTGAAGCAGCGGATACAGCCTCTTTTAATACAAAAGACCTTGATAAAACTTCACTTGAAGCCAAAAAGTTTTTACGGAATATACAACAAGTTACAACTGATGATGAACTGAAAAAACAGTGTAATATTCTCACTAAATATATCGATGAAGGAATATATACACAATTACCCCGACGTCTCAAAGCCATATCAAGAAAATACAGAGGAGATAAGACCAAAATTAAAGATGACGAGTACAATATACACAAAGAAATAGATACTCTACTAAAAGAGTATAAAACATTAGATAACGAGCAACGGAACAATAATAGAGATATATCTGATCCTCAAATTATTATCTCTGAAACATTCGTATAGCAAGGCAAAAGAGTTCAATAAAACTAAAGTTTAAAATAAATCACAATCATCACACACAACTATGGCAACCATATATAATTCTGATAATTTAAGAAGTCTGTTTCGTTCGCAATTTGATATGAAACTATGGTATTCATTCCTTCAATATTTTTTCAAAGCAACAACGTTACGGGTTACACCAGAAAAAATAGAAAACGAACAAGACAACGATGGATACTATTTAGGGGAAATTGAGACTTCGGATAGTTATAGAATAGGTCTATTTTATTATAAAATAGAGCAAGGCTCAGTACTTCATAGGAGGGTAGGATTGCGTAATCTTGTAAAACCATTCTTGAAATATGAGTACGATGCTGCAATTGCCGTTTTTGATAGTGGCAACCATTGGCGATTGTCATTTATTAGCGACATTAACGGAGAATCAACATCGCCCAAACGCTATACATACCTATTTGGTGATAGTGAGTTACTATATAAAACAGCAATAGACCGCTTCAACTTTATACAAAACAAGGGAGTTACATTTGAAAATCTTAAAAAGGCATTCTCTGTCGAGGCCCTTTCAGATGAATTCTTCAACAGATATCGTGAGCAATATGCAAATTTCATAGAACATATTACAGGCAAACGCTTTGTTAAAGTTGGCAATAAATGGGAAGAGAGAATGTGTTCAGAGCCAAATACTGAATTGATGCAGGCATTTAATTACGATGAAAAGAGAGTACGCGA
The DNA here is from genome assembly GCA_045654605.1 of Candidatus Caccoplasma sp. Taxonomy (GTDB): domain Bacteria; phylum Bacteroidota; class Bacteroidia; order Bacteroidales; family G3-4614; genus Caccoplasma_A. The sequence goes on from JAZONU010000216.1 coordinate 6,450, forward strand.
CTATATAAAAAAGATGATGGGACGTATAACATTCCTACATTTTTTGCAACGAAAAGGTTGGATGTGTGGCGACCTTAACTATATGCAAAATATGTTTAATCGTTCAGCATATCAAAATGATTATCTTGAATTTGTTCTTGAACCTCTTTTCTTTGGTATTTTAAATACTAAACCCGAAGAACGTGATGCTCTATTTGCACAAGAGGGGTGGGATAAATCGTTACTTACCGAGTGGAAAGATATACCATATCTGAATGGTGGACTATTTGAAAAAGATACAAACGATGAAACAACTTGTGCCTTTCCAGCAAGATACTTTAAAGATTTATTCCAATTCTTTAGCGAATATAACTTTACCATTGATGAAAACGACCCCAATGATGCAGAGATTGGTGTTGACCCTGAAATGTTGGGTAAAATCTTTGAAAACCTACTTGAAGATAACAAGGATAAAGGAGCTTTTTACACACCAAAAGAGATTGTTCGCTATATGTGCCAAGAATCTCTTATAGCGTATCTTGAAACCAATACAAGCATAGCCAAAGAGAAGATTCGTCAATTCGTACTTTTGCCAGAAGAGGGTGTAGTCGAGATTCCAGAGAACAAAAAACTTAAATTGCTCGCAGCACTCGAAGAGGTTAAGATTTGCGACCCTGCCATTGGCTCAGGAGCATTCCCTATGGGCTTGCCCAATGAACTCCTGCATTGCCGAGAGGTGTTGAGTGGTAAGCATTACGACCGTGCAGAAATAAAGAAAAGTATTATCCAAAACAATATCTATGGTGTGGATATTGAAAAAGGAGCAGTTGATATTGCCCGTTTGCGATTTTGGCTCTCAATTGTTGTTGATGAAGAGGAAGCATCACCACTACCTAACCTTGACTATAAGATTATGCAAGGCAATTCACTAATAGAGAGTTATAAAGGTATTGATTTAAGCGAACTAACTTATAAAAAGAAATCAAAGAATGATAGCAATGCTTTAAGTGTATTTGATGACGACATAAATAGAGAACAAAAAATATTATCTCAATTATTAACAAACTACTACTCTTGTAGCGACCATAATACTAAACAAGCAATAAGAGAACGTATAAAAGAGACTATAAATAAACAATTAGAGGTACAATATTTTGATGAAAACTTATTAAATGAACTCAAAAATATTAATCTTGCCGAAAACAACAAATTCTTCCTTTGGCACACATGGTTTAGCGATGTGTTCAGCCGAGACGATAAAGAAGGATTTGATATTGTTATTGGCAACCCTCCGTATATAGGCGAAAAGGGGCATAAAGAGATATTCCAACCTGTAAAAACAGATATTCATCTTGGCCAATACTACTTAGGTAAAATGGATTATTTTTATTTCTTCTTCCATTTAGCATTCAATATGTTATCTCCAAGCGGTGTGGCAACATTTATTACAACGAACTATTATCCAACAGCATTAGGAGCAAGAAAACTTCGAGCAGATATTAAGGATAGAATGAACATTAAAACCTTGTTTAATCTTGGAGAATTGCGCCTATTTGAGAACGCTCCCGGACAACATAATATGATTAGTTCCTTCGCTAAAGGGAAAGATGGTTGTAAATGCCAAGTTATAGATGTTCACAAAAAGGGTGCATTAAATCCTCTGATGTTTACTTCAATAATTAGTCGCAAAGATGAAGATACAGCCTATGCAGATGTTGCACATGAAGATTTATACGATGGTGAGGAAAATTATATTCGTTTACAAAATAGTAGTGGTGATAATCCATTATCATCATTATTGGATAAAATTCAGTTACGTAATAACACATTAGGTAATATTGCAGAAGTTAATGCTGGCATTATGGGCGGCTGTGATAGTATTACTAATCATAATATGAAATATGCTGATGCTGACTATATCCAATGTAATGATATACGTAAAGATGACGGAGTGTTCGTATTGGATTGTAGCTATTTTAGAGATAGCGATACTATTCAATTAGTTCAGAATTATCCATTCTATAAAGACTTTTATAAAAATTCAGATATAAGCCGTTATTACACTAATGAAGCAACCACCAAAAGGTTGATATTTTCGTCATCTGACACTCCTTTGAGTGAACAAGAAATTATAAAATCTTGTCTTTCGATATATCAACCTATTATGACAAAGATTCGAGAGATAAACAACGAAAAGACCGAGTATTGGCATCAATTAAGAAGGGGAACAGCACACCCTCATATTTTCATGTGTGCTAAAATCGTATGTCCGCAGAGAAGCAAAACAAACACATTCGGTTATAATGAATGCGATTGGTATGCGAGTGCCGATGTTTATTATATTACAAATCCGAATAAAGATTACCATATAAAGTACATATTAGGACTTCTTAACTCAAAGTTGTACTATGTATGGTTATATCACAAAGGAAAGCGTAAGGGTGAAACATTGGAGTTATATCAAAAACCTCTATCTGAAATCCCGATTAAAAAGGCTTCATCTAATATCCAAAATTCAATTGTCAAGATAGTTGATGAGATTATTGCTCTTAAAAAGAGTAATCCAAATCACGATACATCATCGTTAGAACGACAAATAGATGCCATCGTTTATAAGATATACGGCCTAACCGATACCGAAATAAAAATCATTGAAAGTGATATCTAAGTAATAACTGACATTTTTACATTTAAGTTAATTTGATGTCGCAAATTAAGACATTTTGTCAGTATTTTATATAATTATAGAATATTTAACATTTGGCACAATGTTTGAAGTTAAGTTAATAGCCAGTAATAGTGCTGGGTATTTAATTAATAATTAATTCATAACTATGAATGATAGTTTTATATTAAATTTTTTAAATTTTAAAGGAATAGAGGATTACACTCTTGTAAAAAGCGATGAAGTTGATTGCTATATGTGTGAACATAAACTTGCTCAAAAAAAATTTAATGACAATATCTTTGATATAGGGTCAACTTCTGGATTACCTGAATATAATGGGACTGTATATACTTCAACAACT
>JAZONU010000217.1:0-5017 GCA_045654605.1 Candidatus Caccoplasma sp.
GGAAAGAGTTGTTCGTGCAACTCAATGTTGTGAGCATTGCTCTCTCCTTGATACCAAATCATACCTTTTACGGTGAAATCGCCAATAATTGGCTGATTAACTGCATATAGGTATGTAGGTTCGTAAGGGTGTCGTTGCCCTGCCACTGACGATTTATTACAATTTCGTTCAGCTCTGCCTCTAACCCAATCTTGCACCATATCGTTTTTTGTCCAATCTTTCAATATATCGGGAATTTTCTCCTCAATAATCTCTCTCGAAATCCACGATTCTGCGGCTGAGCCACCAATAGCGTTGCAAATAATACCAACGGGAATATCTAATGAGTCGGCAAGAACTCTACCAAAGTGATATGCTACAGCTGAGAATGAGTTTACGGTTTCACCGTTACATATCTGCCATTCGGTAGGCTTGTAGTAATCCATTCTGTTAAGTGAGTCGAGGAAAGTAACATTCCACTCAACATCATTTGTTTCGTGAGCGGGTTTCATATTGAAGAGTCGGATATTGCTGTTGTTTGCGTTTGCAACATCCTCTTTTGCTGTAGCACCTTCCCAAATCATAAATGCCATGTTAGATTGACCAGAGCATAACCACACCTCACCTGCAGCAACATTAGAGTAGGTAAGGCTCTTATCTTTTGAGCTAACCGATAGAGTATATCCTGTTCCAGCTTTTATGGGTTTAATCTTTACACACCATTTGCCATTCTCGCCACATTTGGTTTTGTACTTCTCACCTGCAATTTTAACGATAATTTCGTCTCCAGCATTAGCAATACCCTTAATCTCAAGAGGAGTAGAGTGTTGCAACACCATATTATCGGTGTATATTGGCGACATCTTTAGTCCTCCGTAGTTTCCGGTTATTGCAGAATATACAGTTTCGGCAATAATCTTTGCACCTGTTGTGTCTGGGTGTAGAGCATCAGGTAGTAGATTTGGTAAGTCGTATAGAGGAGCTTGTAAGTCAATCAATCCCACTCCCTTAATCTTTGCAATATCCTCAATATGAGTTTGAATTTGACGATACCAGTCGCGAGTTCCCGATTTAAAACGCCAATGTTTATCGGTAATGGGCGACATCCTGCATATCCATATCTTACACTTAGGATTTGCCTTTTTAACTGAGTCAATTAAAGCGTAGTAATCTTTCTCAAAATCCTCGCTATAGTTGGGCCAATTTCTTGGGTCGGTATCGTTCAACCCTAAATGAATAATGGCAATATCTCCCGCAAAAGCCATAGCATCTTTATACTCCTGCTGTTGCATATATGGACGATGACCTTTGTTCAAAAGAGTTGCACCACTCTTACCAAAGTTGCCAACCTCATAGTTGTCGCCCAACATCTTTTGCAGTTGAAAAGGATAGGCATTTTTCTCTCTATCGGGGAGCAGATAACCGTATGTTACACTATTTCCAATACAAGCTACCTTTATTTTATTTGCATATAATGATATTGATATTGTTAAAGATAATATAAGAAAGGTTATTCTTTTTAAAAAGTTCATATCTTATAGGGTTAGTAGATTGATAATTAATATTTTAATTTATTATCATGAAAGAACCTGTTGCAGGAATGTATGTTATGTTATATTTGCGTAGAGAGTATTTATTTACAGCCGAAGGTCCATCAATTGGAGCTCCACTACCATAAAAAACATCGTATGTTGAACCACACTCTCTACAATATGCGTTAAGGTTTTTTTCGTCAATAGCAATTCTGATATTTGGATTGTGCTCAAATGGACAACTCAAATCAAAAGCAAATAGCTCATTGTCAAATCCGCAAACTTGCATAACTCCACCATACCCGGTCGTGGCAGAAATAGTATAAGGGAACCCGTATGGGATATTTGGTTTTAGAAAATTTACAAAAGTTGCAGGAACGTTGGCCCAATATTCCTTTTTTTGTTGTTGAGCCAATGTAACCTCAATTCTTACACTTGCAAGAGGTATTCTTTCGTCGTTAATATGAGAACACCCCGTACAAATAATCAATGCTGTAAATAGTATTAATGCTAACTTTTTCAATAACAATCAGTTTTTACTTTGAAAGTAGAGCGTTTTGTGCCTCTTCGTATTTGTCAAAGGCAAAACCTTTAATAATGTCCTCTTCCAAAAGAGTAATTTGGTCGTTACACAAGTTTCCGATACTACCTTCGTGAGTATGGTTAATATTTTTGTTAGGAGTAAAGCATCCCTCTTCAATTTCAATACCCACCTGTTTGTAGGCATCGCGGAAAGGAGTTCCCTCTTTAGCTCTGCGGTTTACCTCTTCAACACTGAAAGCATATTTGTATCTTTCGTCCTCAATTATGTCCTCTTTAATCTCAATTAAGCGAACCATTTCGGTTGTCATAATCAAGCAATCCTTAAGCTCGGCGAAGGCAGGCAAGAACGACTCCTTAATTAGTTGCATATCGCGGAAGTAACCCGAAGGCAGGTTATTTGCTATAAGGGTAATTTGATATGGTAACGACTGCAATTTATTACATTTAGCACGTGTCAACTCAAATACGTCGGGGTTCTTTTTGTGAGGCATAATGCTCGAACCTGTAGTATATTCATCAGGAAGTTTAACAAAACCAAAGTTTTGAGAGTTGAACATACATGCGTCAAAAGCAAGTTTTGAAATTGTTGCAGCAATTGATGCCATTGCAGTTGCAACAATACGCTCTGTTTTACCTCTACTCATTTGTGCATACACCACGTTGTAGTTCATTGAGTCAAATCCCAAAAGGTTGGTAGTCATAGTTCTGTTCAAAGGGAACGAAGAACCGTATCCTGCTGCCGAGCCAAGTGGGTTGCGATTTACAACTTTGTACGCTCCTTGCAATACGGTAAGGTCGTCAACAATACTCTCGTCGTATGCTCCAAACCATAGTCCAAACGACGATGGCATTGCAACTTGCAGGTGAGTATAACCCGGCATAAGAGCCGATTTATAATTCTCACTTTGTGCAATAAGAGTTTTAAAGAGTTTATCACATAGCTCAACAATCTCCTTAATCTCTGAACGCATAAAAAGTTTCAGGTCAACTAAAACTTGATCGTTTCGAGAACGTCCGCTATGTATTTTTTTACCTATGTCTCCAAGTTTGCGAGTAAGCAATAGCTCCACTTGTGAATGAACATCCTCAACTCCCTCTTCAATAACAAAAGAGCCATCTTGAGTTGTTTGATATATGTTTTGTAACTCTGCTGTTAAAGTCTTTAGTTCATCCTTCTCCAACAAACCTATTGACTCCAGCATTGTAATGTGTGCTATTGAACCAAGAACATCAAAAGGGGCAAGAAAAAGATCTAACTCTCTATCCATACCCACAGTGTATCGTTCAATTTCAGAGTTTACAATAGTTGTTTTTTGCCAAAGCTTTTCTGCCATATCTTTTTTAGAAATATAGAAACCTAATTTGTTAAAAATATCATTAAAATAAACACCCATTACCCCATAAGGGTTGGCAAAGTAGAGGATTAAATTAATAGTTAATGTTAGCCAATGTTTCTGCTATTTTTTCAACACCATCTTTTATCTTGCCTCCAATCATACCACGTAAAAACATGTTCAACTCCAAATGGCAAGTAACCTTTATTTTTGAAGTTGTACTTGTTACGGGAAGCATTTGAATCCAGATAAAAATGGGGAGCGGAGAGTTTTCGGCTGTGAATTTAACTGTTTTATTCTCCTCTCTATCACAGATTATAAATTTAACTTCACCTACGGGGTCAACTTTAAGAGAACAACTATCCCTGTCAAATTGAATATCTTTAACCTTATCGGCAGGTATTCTATCCTTTATTTTCTCAATATTGTTTAAGTCAGAGAGTGTCTGATATACTGCTTCAACAGGAGAGTTAACGCTTTTAACTGAACTTTCGTATTTGCTTATGCTCATTTAAAAAATAGTTTAAATCTATGTTGTTATTATTCTTGCATCCATTGAGAAGGATTCTCTCTCCAAACTTTAAGAGTCTCAATCTCTTCGCTGTTGATGTATCCTGTTTCGGCAGCAGCCTCCAACACAGCGTTGTAGTTACTTAAAGTGTAAAGAGTAACACCAGCCTCTTTGAATTTTTCTTCAGCAAGAGGGAATCCGTAAGTAAAGATGGCAACCATGCCAACAACCTCGCAACCAGCTTGACGAACAGCCTCAACAGCTTTCAAACTGCTACCACCGGTAGAGATAAGGTCTTCAACAACTACAACTTTTTGTCCCGGTTTAATCTCTCCCTCAATCAAGTTGCCCATTCCGTGGTCTTTTGCAGCTGAACGAATATATACGTATGGCATATCAAGTTCATCAGCTATTAGAGCACCTTGAGCAATAGCACCGGTTGCTACACCGGCAATAACATCGAATTCTGCAAATTTCTCTTTGATTAGGCGAGTAAGTTCAACTTTTACAAAACTTCTTACCTCTGGGAATGACAATGTTTTTCTGTTGTCAGTATAGATAGGAGATTTCCAACCTGATGCCCATGTGAAAGGATTTTTAGGTTGAAGTTTTACTGCACTAACACCCAATAACTTTTTAGCCAATAATTTATCTACTGAATTCATAATATATAGTTTTTAAAATTAATATTCTCGAAGTATAAAACGCACTACTCTTAATTAGCAATCAAAGTTACATAATAATATTTAAATATGAGTAACCTATATCTATGTTTTTTTGAATTAAGAATTTTGCGATTAAGTGAAAGCGAAGTTATACCTGCATAAACTATGCAGAACGTGAGTAAAATCAACAAATGAATATTTGTTAACTAACAACTACCTTAAGGTATAAGCCAACGTCAATACCGAAATGTTTTTATAACCACATTCTCGCAACTTAATGATACATGCCGCAATAGTAGCACCAGTTGTTGTAATATCGTCAATAATGAGTATCTTTTTATCAAAATCAGTTGCATTTGTGGTAGCAACATAAAAAGCATCTTTGATATTCTCCCAACGGTCAAACCTCATCTTTTTGGTTTGCGTTTTAGTCATCTCTCCTCTAAAGAGAAT
>JAZONU010000218.1:0-5505 GCA_045654605.1 Candidatus Caccoplasma sp.
ACGAAGCAAAGTTGATGATGATTTGCTTGATGATTTGGAGGAGGTTCTTATTACCTCAGATGTTGGTATTGAAACAACACTTCGTATTATTGAGCGTATTCAGCAACGTGTTGCTCGTGATAAATATCTTTCATCTTCTGAGTTGCAAGGAATTTTGCGTGAAGAGATAGTTGCTCTTTTGACTGAAAATTCAACCACCGATGGTAATGGATTTGAACTCCCTACCAATAGAAATCCCTACGTAATAATGGTAGTGGGAGTAAATGGTGTTGGTAAAACAACAACAATAGGGAAATTGGCATATCAATTCAAGAAGAGTGGAAAGAAAGTATTTCTTGGAGCAGCCGATACTTTCCGTGCAGCAGCTGTTGAGCAGTTGGATATATGGGGAGAACGTGTGGGTGTTACAGTAATAAAACAACAGATGGGAAGTGATCCTGCATCTGTAGCCTTTGATACGCTATCTTCGGCAAAAGCAAACAATGCTGATGTTGTAATCATTGACACAGCAGGACGTCTTCACAATAAGGTTGGATTGATGAATGAACTTTCAAAAATCCGTCGAGTAATGGATAAAGTTGTTCCTGGAGCTCCCGATGAAATTCTACTTGTATTGGATGGTTCAACAGGCCAAAATGCATTTGAGCAAGCAAAACAATTTATGGCAGCAACAGAGATTAATGCTCTTGCTGTAACAAAATTGGATGGTACTGCAAAAGGTGGTGTCGTAATTGGAATTTCTGACCAATTCAAGATACCTGTAAAATACATTGGTTTAGGAGAGGGAATTGAAGACTTACAACCATTCAATCGTAAAGAGTTTGTTGATTCTTTATTTAGTTCAAAAGAGTAACGTAGTATGCAAAAAAATCGCATTGATATAATAACTCTCGGTTGTTCAAAGAATCTTGTTGATTCAGAAAAACTGATTAAACAATTCAAAGAGATTGGATACGATGTATATCACGATTCTAATGATGTAAAAGGAGAGGTTGTTATTATAAATACATGCGGTTTTATTGGTGATGCAAAAGAGGAGTCAATAAATATGATTCTTGACTTTTGTCAAGCTAAAAAGGAGAGAAAGATTAAACGACTCTATGTAATGGGTTGTCTTTCTCAACGCTATGCTCCTGAACTTATAGAGGAGATACCCGAGGTTGATGGCTTCTTTGGTAAGTTCGATTGGGAGAAGATAGTTGAAGAGGTTGGTGGTAAATATAATGAGGCTCTTGCAAACAGCAGAGAGTTAACTACCCCTTCGCATTATGCCTATTTGAAAATATCTGAGGGTTGTAATCGCACATGTGCATATTGTGCAATACCTATTATCACAGGAAAATATAAATCACGTCCAATAGAAGATTTGGTTGACGAAGCTCGTGGGCTTGCCAAAATGGGTGTGAAAGAGTTGCAACTAATAGCTCAAGACCTTACCTACTACGGATTGGATATATATAAATCATATCAGCTTCCAAAACTTGTTGAAGAGTTATCAAAAATAGATGGCATTGAGTGGATAAGACTTCACTATGCCTACCCGGCACATTTTCCATACGAGCTGTTGCCAGTTATGGCACAAAACGAAAAGGTGTGCAAATACCTTGATATTGCATTGCAACACGTCAGCAACAATATGTTGAGTCGTATGCATCGTAATGTAACCAAAGAACAGACATACGAACTTATTGAACGTATCCGTTGCGAAGTTCCGGGCATACACTTAAGAACAACTCTTATGGTCGGTTTCCCTGGTGAAACAGAAGAGGATTTTGCTGAACTTATGGAGTTTGTTAAGTTTGCAAAGTTTGAGCGTATGGGAGCATTTACCTACTCTGAAGAGGAGGGGACATATTCATGCGAAAACTATACGGATGATATTCCCGAAGAGGTTAAGCAAGACCGATTGGATAGACTAATGGCACTTCAAGCAGAAATTTCAGCCGAAATAAATGCAGCTAAAGAGGGAGGAAGGATGAAGGTAATAGTTGACCGCGAAGAGAGCGATTACTACATTGGTCGAACTCAATTCGACTCCCCCGAGGTAGATCCCGAGGTATTGATTTCAAAAGATAAAACACTTCAAATAGGTGAGTTCTACACTGTAAAAATTGACTCATCTTCAAATTACGAACTATTCGGTTCGGTTGAATAATATTGCCATGAAAAGGCAAATGAAAATAGAGGATGCAATAGTAGTAGCAATGGAGAATAATTTGCCATTCTACGCATATCGCAAACCAAATGAGGAGATAGAGTTTGGTTTGCAACTCTCTCAACTAACATCAAAAAAAGAGGGAGAAAAAGGTTTTATAGTATATCCTTTTGTTGTAACCGAGCAAACTCCCGAACTATTCATAAAACAAGAATATACTCTAAACAATTTTCCTTGCGAGATAGAAAAGCGAGAGGTGGAGTACCCAAAAGAGAATATCGAAATTGAGTTTGGGCAGTATGTGGCATCTGCTCAAAAACTCATCTCAGAGATGAATGAGGGTAGATACCAAAAGGCTGTTCTTTCACGTACCATAGGGATTGAAGTTGATGCACGTAGGCGAGCTGCCGAGTGGTTTGTTTCGCTATGTAACAGCTATCTCCAAGCATACGTCTATATATTTTCAGTTCCTGAAATAGCAACGTGGATTGGTGCAACTCCCGAAAAACTTTTGGAGTATGACGGAGGCTCTGTAACAACAATGGCTTTGGCTGCAACACGCAGAGTGGATGAATTTCGAGAGTTTACTCATAAAGAGGAGCGTGAGCAACAAATCGTAGCAGAATATATTACAGATAAGATTAATAGTTTAGAGTTAAATATCAATATATCTCCACGATTTGTAAAAACAGCAGGTCCTGTAGAACATCTTTGTAATATAATATCGGCAACAGATATTGATAACAACACATCACAACAACTTCTAAATCTTCTTCACCCAACCCCAGCTGTGGCAGGAATGCCACTTAATGAGGCCATGATTGCCATAAAAGAGGCAGAAAAACGCCCTCGAAGATACTATTCGGGATATTTAGGTGGGGTAGAAGAGAACAACACATTCAGTTTATTTGTAAATTTGCGAAGTATGGAGATATTTCCAAACCGAGTTCAACTATATGTAGGTGGAGGATTAACCTCTCAGTCGCATGTTGAATCCGAGTGGAATGAGACCAAGCATAAGGCACAAACCCTGCTCAAAACCATTGAGGCACGTTCTATATAAGAAGTAAATTTCAAATGACAACGAATAAAAGAGAGGTCAGAATACTTTTAGATATATTAAAGCAACGAGGAGTTGAGAACTTTGTAATCTCTCCAGGTTCTCGCAATACACCCATAATAATAGGTGTGGCTCGTGATAAGCACTTTACATCGCAAGTTGTAATAGATGAACGTTGTGCTGCCTTTGTTGCATTGGGTTTGTCGGCTCAAATAGGAAAACCTGTTGCCTTGGTCTGCACATCAGGAACAGCAGTATTGAATTATGCTCCGGCAATAGCCGAGGCATATTATAGAAATGTTCCCTTGATTGTTATAACTGCTGATAGAGAACCTGAGATGATTGACCAAAATGACAGTCAAACTATTAGGCAGCATAATGTATATTCAAACTATATAAAGCACTCATGTACACTCCCTATAGATATTAAGGACGAAAATGAAGAGCAAAAGCTAATCAAAATAGTGGATAAAGCACTCACAGAGGCTTTAACACCCGATTTCGGTCCTGTTCATATTAATGTACCATTAAGAGAGCCTCTTGCAGGATTAGCCCCTCTTGAACCTCTAAATATTGATTTACCAGAGCAACCGCTATTACAAAAAACAATAAGCGGTAGTGAGCAAAAAGAGTTGATTGAAAAACTCTCCCAATATAAAAAAGTGATGTTATTGGCATCATTTGCTGAACCCAATGAGGAGTTAGATATGGCGTTGGCAAAGTTGGTGGAGTTGCCACAGGTGGTGTTGCTTACCGAAACAATATCAAACATCAAAGTAGAGGGTGCAATCTCAACTATTGATAGAACTTTAACTCAACTTACTGATGATAACCGAGCAGAGTCTGCTCCCGAACTATTGATAACATTTGGGGGTTCGCTTGTGTCAAAGATGATAAAAACGCTTTTGAGAACATATAAGCCCAAAGAGCATATACATATCAGCGAGTGTAGTTGGAAGATAGATACATTCTCTGCCCTAACTTGGCAGATAGATATGCCTGTATCTTCGCTATTTAGTTTAATAGCAGACAAAGTTTTGCCAAACGACTCTACTTACAACAAAACTTGGCACGATTTGGCACAAACAGCGGCAGATAAAAAAAGAGAATATGTTGCCTCTGTTGGATGGAGTGATATGAAGGTGTTTTCTTTGATATTGCCATCAATCCCAACCGATACATATCTTCAACTATCAAATGGAACACCAATTCGTTATGCTCAGTTGTTTGATAACTATAAATGTTTAAAATCAACATCAAACAGAGGTGTAAGTGGAATAGATGGTTCAACATCAACAGCCATTGGTGCAGCCTTTGGAACAGAGAATATGGTTTTGCTGATAACGGGCGATATGGGATTTCAGTACGACTTAAATGCCCTTTCAATTGCCAATATTCCCTCAAACTTAAAAATCATAGTAATGAAAAACGGAGGTGGAGGAATATTCCGTTTCTTGCCCGGAACTGCTGCACTTCCCGAATTGGAACACTATTTTGAGTGCGTAACAGATGTAAAGGTAAAACAGCTTGCCGAAACATATTCGTTCGATTTTTATTCGGCAACTTCAGAGGAGGAGTTAATAACTCTATTACCTAAATTCTATGCGTCGTCAAACCGAGCAATAATGGAAGTGGTAACACCACGAACTCAAAACGATATAATATTAAGAAACTATTTTAAAAAATAAACAATATGCAAACACGCGAATGGACTACAATCAAAGAGTACGAGGATATAAAATTTGAGTACTACAATTCAATTGCAAAAATAACCATTAATCGCCCCAAAGTATATAACGCATTTCGGCCACAAACAAATGACGAGATGTTAGATGCAATCTCAATCTGCCGTCAACGTGCTGATATTGGAGTTGTTATTCTTACAGGAGCAGGAGATAAAGCATTCTGTTCGGGAGGAGACCAAAATGTAAAAGGTTTGGGAGGTTATATCGGAAAAGATGGAGTACCTCGTTTGAACGTATTGGATTTGCATAAAGCAATTCGTTCGCTACCCAAACCTGTTATAGCAATGGTTAATGGATATGCCATTGGTGGAGGACATGTTCTTCATGTAGTTTGCGATTTGACAATAGCATCGGAGAATGCCCGTTTTGGACAAACAGGACCTAAAGTTGGTAGCTTTGACGGAGGATTTGGTTCGTCATACCTTGCTCGCAGTGTAGGACAAAAGAAGGCTCGTGAGATTTGGTTCTTGTGTCGCCAATACACAGCTAAAGAGGCAGAGGATATGGGCTTGGTAAATAAAGTGGTGCCATTTGAACGCTTAGAG
>JAZONU010000219.1:0-5622 GCA_045654605.1 Candidatus Caccoplasma sp.
AAGGTCTAAAGTTTGTGGCTTTAGACCTTTATATAATAAGGTATATAATATCTTACTCGTTAATTAGCAACCATGCATCGTCAAAGCGACCGGCATAGCGTTGTTTTATAGCTTCGCGGAAAGTTGTAGCACCCTCTCTTGTGTCAAAACTTGCAGCAACAACTCTATACCATCCATTAACATTTTGAACGGTAAAAGCATTATAGCCATCAGCAATCAAGCTGTTTTTCAAACCATTTGCGTTTGTTGTTATTGAGAAAGTACCAACAATTACGTTGTATTTCTTTAATTTCCCAGCATCACCTGCATCAATAGGAGTAACTTTTTCTACAGTTACTTTAACTGAAGTATCTTCAACTTTAACAGGAGCCGGAGCAGAGTAATCTTCAGTAACTACTTCAACCTCACTTTTAGTAGGAGTTTTAATTGATTCGTCAGCTAACTCTTTTTGTTGAGCCATTTCGTATGCAGCTTTGTATGTACTCTCTTTAGCTTTGCAACTTACCATTAAGAGAGTCGCAATCATGATAAATGCTGTTAAATTTAAAAATTTCATAGTATTAGATAAGAATTAATATTTTATTTATTAGGTTGTTCTTTCTTTAAAATTCTCTTTCCGTAGTTATGTTCGCAGTCAAAAAACTTGAATAACTGTTTAGGAGTCAATATCTGTTTAAGTTTTTCGTAGTACTCCTTCTCAATAGCGGCAATTTTAGACGAAATCTCAGATAATTGAGAAGTAATATCTAAATAGGTCTCGTCGCTAATCTCCTCTGTCGATTTATTAAGCATTCTAACCTTTTTATAAACAGGGAAGATAATATCATGTTTTTTCTTTTCCAATTCGTTGTATAGCTTAAAAAAAGCATCTGTCTCACCATCGCTTAATGGAATATTTTGCTTGAGGTAAGATTTCTTCTCCTCCATATATTTAACCATTAGTTCATGATGTTTTGAACCTTTGTTAACCGAACCATTCTCTTGAGCCTTAATACCCAAGAAAGGAGCTATTGCAAAAAACGATATGATAAAAAAATATTTCATGACATTAAAAATTGTATTTTATCCTTTTTTCGTATTTATCAAACTATTCAGCACCCTCAATGCTTTTTTTGCTTTTAACCATTAATTACCTTCGGCTATAAATTCATAAAGAGTATAGTCCGAAACATTATTATAGTAAATAAAATCTTCAAAAGCCTCCTCTTCACTCTCAACCTCTTTGGTATCAACCTTAGCTTGTAATTGCGAATTTGATAATTCGTTGCTATTCCAATTAAAAACTTTAAACATAAGGGCAATACCAACAAACATTGCAGCCATATATAGCCAAGGTTTTGCCATAGTCCAAAAAGTTACTGGTGCAGGTTTTTCCACAATAATCTCTTTCTCAGGAAGATTTTGCATAACCCTGTCGTGTAGCGAATCAAAGTATCCATCAGGCACTTTCATACCGCTTTTTCGATTAATTTCGTCCAATATACCCTTCTTCATATAGTTCTTTTTACCCTTTGACAATAAAACCAGAATAAGGTTTAATCAACCGATTTAGTTTTTATAAAGTTTTGAATTTTTTTTACTGCGTGGTGATAAGTAGCCTTCAAAGCACCTACCGAAGTTCCCAATATATCCGAAATATCTTCGTATTTCATCTCGTCAAAATATTTCATATTGAAAACCAATCTCTGTTTCTCTGGAAGAGTCATAATAGCCTCTTGCAGATATTTTTGGATATTATCATCATCACCATACTCATCACTTTCAAGAGAAGTTAGCATATAATCATTCTCTCCGTCTAACGAAATATTTTGAATTTTACGTTGCTTATTCAAAAAGTTAATACTTTCATTCACAGCAATACGGTATAGCCAAGTAGAGAGCTTAGCCTCACCGCGGAATAACTCAATATTATCCCATGCCTTTAAAAAAGTATTTTGAAGAAGATCGTCAGCATCATCGTGCGATGTAACCATTCTTCTTATTTGCCAATACAACGGACGTCCATAATGCTTAACCACCTCCGAAAAAGCATCTCTGCAAGTATCGGGGTGTCTTAACTCTTCGGTGATTTTATCTTCGTCAAATTGTGCCATTAATCTGTCCGTTATATATAAGTGTTTGCAATTCGTTGCAAATATACAAAATAAAGCTGAATATTTAATTCGTAATTTTTAGTTTTTATTCGACCAATTCGACCAATTGGACAAATAGACCTTATTAGGTTAATTCCTAATCAACAAATGATGTTTGTTAGTCTAATAACTAACCCAAAGGGGCATCGTTGACGACAACAAACAAACTAAATCTCCCTCAAATCAACAATGCCATTCATAACGGCATAAATAGTAAGGCGACCAATTGATTTTGAGCCTATTCTTTCGCAGATGTTTTTTCGGTGGAAAATAACGGTAGAAGTTGAGATGTTCAATTTGTCGGCAATCTCTTTGTTAATATAACCCTTTACAATAAGTTCGAGAACCTCTTTTTCTCTTTGTGAGAGTTCTTCGCTTTTAGTTTTGTCGCCGTTAGAGTTTATGTGTTTTGCCGAGTGTGCGTGGTTATGAATCATAAGCAACTCTTTAATCACTTCGCGTTCGGGGCGTAATAGATTAATTTGCTTAAATCCATTAAGAGAGGTCTTATTTCCTTCTGTCAAAACAATACACCTTCTTGCAAGTGGGGTAAAGAACTCTATGTTATTGTTTACAATTTGGCTTGAAACAAAGTAGAGGAATATATTCTCATTTGCTTTTAACTCCTCAATATTGCTATACGATACAATCTCTATATTGCCCATACCCCCCATAAAAGGCATAATATCATTTAAGATAGTGCGCATAGCAAGGCAACAAAGCGAATTTTGGTGAATTACCGCAATATGTGAGGGGTGATTTTGCATAAATAAAATGTTTACTCTGCAAAGTTAATATAATTAGGCATAATATAAAACTATAAAAAATGATAGTTGATTGCTTTCTCCTTGTTTAGTAATTTTGCACACAAGAAAAATATAATTTTTAAGGCAGTAATAAAATGACAAAAAAACAGATATTATTTACTCTATTAGCACTATTATCTTTTACAGTATCAGCAGAAAATGCAATTTCAACTGTATCGCCCGATTCAATAAAATATAGCATAGATTTGGACGAGGTTGAGATAGTATCAAATCCAAAAACCAATACGCCCTTGCAATACTTCCCAGGCTCAGTCTCTTTACTAAATGAAAAGGAGATGGAGAAAAACGGAGTGGTTTCAATTAAAGACCTATCGTCGTTTGTCCCCAATCTTTATGTTCCTGATTACGGAACAAAACTAATATCGGCTATCTATATTCGAGGAATTGGCTCTCGCATCAACTCTCCGGCAGTTGGGCTGTATGTTGATGATGTTCCCTATGCCGATAAAAGCTCATTTGATTTCAATTTTAGTGATATATCAAAGGTTGAGGTCTTTCGTGGTCCGCAAGGAACGCTCTTTGGTCGAAACACAATGGCGGGATTGATAAATATATATACCATATCTCCATTCGATGAACAAGGAGCTAAAGTAAAATTTGGATATGCAAACTACAATGCCTACAATGCTACATTGGGATACAAAAAGAAAATTTCCGATAAATTCGCATTCTCGTTATCAGCAAATTTTGATTCGCACGATGGCTATTTTGTTAACGAATTTACCGACAAAACTTGTGGCGATGAAGCGGTTGTGGGAGCAAACCTTCGTTTGCAATTTCGTCCCAATTCATCGTTAGATATAGCACTTACATCAATGTATGAGTATAGCATCCAAGACGGCTACCCATATAGAGAATACGACAAGCAAACAAAAGAGGTGTCGCCAATTAATTACAACAACGATGCAGGCTACGAGAGAAACATGTCGGTAACGTCGTTAAAGGTGGTATATACTCACAAAAAGTTTTTATTAAACTCGGTTACAAGCTATCAGTTCTTAACTGACGATATGAATCTCGACCAAGACTTTACTTCTGTTCGTGATTTTACTCTGCAGCAAAAACAAAAACAAAACTCTGTAACACAAGAGATAGTTTTTAAGTCGCCTCGCACAAAACGAGGTTGGGATTGGTTGGCAGGAGTATATGGATACTATTCTCATATCAGAACTAAAGGTCCTGTAACTTTCTATGACGAAGGTTTGCAATATATGGTTGAAACCCCATTCAATACAATGTACTCTCAAATAGCCTCTCGTCCTAATTTTAAAGGACCAAAAGATTTGTCATTGACACTCGATAAAACCACACCTTTGTGTGTTGATGGATTATATACAACACCTACATGGGGCGTTGCAGGATATTCGCAAGCAACATATAATAATCTCTTCACCGAAGGACTTTCGCTTACGGTAGGTTTACGATTGGAGTATGAAAAAACAAAGTTGAAACACACCACACAATCGTTGCGTAATATGACAGGGGCAATAACAGGCTCTATGACTATGCCCCCAGTGCCATTCCCAATACCGATAAATGAGGCAGTCGATGTACCTTTGTCTGTAGAAGGCGAGGAGGGTATGGATGCATTAGAACTTTTACCCCGCTTTGAGGTGGAGTATAAGGCTTCAAAAAATTTATTTACATACGCATCAGTTGCAAGAGGATATCGTTCGGGAGGGTATAACTTTCAGGCTTTCTCAAACATAATTCGTAACGAAATGATATTAGGAGCAATAGGTAAATACTCTTCGATGTTGCCCGAATCAATGACAAAAGAGACAGATGTTGCCTCAATGATTAGTTATGCCCCCGAGCATAGCTGGAATTATGAGTTGGGAATGCACTACGATAATGCAGAAAAGAGAATAGGATTTGATTTGGCTCTATTCTTTATCGATTGTAAAGATCAACAAATCTCTGTTGTCGAAGGGTTTGGTAGAGTAACTAAAAATTCTGGTCGTACCCACAGCAAAGGAGTTGAAACAACACTTAGATACTCTCCAATAAAACCATTGCAGTTATTGGCGTCATACGGATATACTCACGCAGTTTTCCGCGAAAACTATGATGGAGAACGTTCATACGCAAATAACTTTGTTCCGTTTGCACCGGCACACACATTGGCTCTTGATGCAACTTACACCTTGGATATAAACAAAAAGTGGTTAGATGCCATTGAATTTAACATAGGGATGACAGGTCAAGGACGCATCTATTGGACCGAAGCTAATGATGTTTGGCAAAACTTCTATGCACTGTTGAACTCAAATATAACTTTCCGAGCAGGAAAAACATCACTCTCAATATGGGGAAAAAACCTGACAGCAACCAAATATAATGCCTTCTACTTTGAAACACTAAACGCAACAAATGTTATGGCCCAGTCGTCATTTGTTGAGAGAGGCAGACCTATAACATTTGGTGCTGATGTAGTTGTTAAGTTCTAAAGAAGTAACTTTGCGGATAATAATTTTGAAAATAGATAAACAAATATTAAGTTTGCACCTAAATGAGTGCTAAAATAATAACCTGAATGAGAGCTCTCGTTCAGGTTTCTTTTTAAATAAAAACAATGATTGAAAGTATTAAGAATAAGAAATTTTACCCTTGGTTGGTGGTAATACTATTATCGGGCGTTGCTTTCCTTAACTATATGGATA
>JAZONU010000220.1:0-3902 GCA_045654605.1 Candidatus Caccoplasma sp.
TATTAGGAGAATAAGAATAATGAATTCATAAAGCAAAAAGGGAAGATTTTAAAATCTTCCCTTTTTGCTTTATGAATTCATTATTCTTATTCTCCTAATAGTTTCTCTATACGCTCAAGATTCTTACCATCTTCTGCATTATAATAGATAGTTTTTAAGCTATACATATATGTTGTTTCAGAAGGATCAAGCTCAAGAGCTTTTTCAAAATATGGAGCAGCTTTCAAGAATGCAGGGATAACCTTCTCTTCACGAGCTTTCATATACTCTGCATTATTTGTTATTTCACTTACTTCATTATTTATAGTGATAGCGTTATTATAGAAAATACGTCCAAGTTCTCCGTATGCATCAGCATAAGTAGGATCTATTGCTATAGCTTGCTCTAATGCACTAACAGCTTTCGCTTCATCTTTTTGATCATAATATAAAGAGCCTAATAGTTTCAAATATTCACAATCATTAGGATTCTCTTTTAATGCTGATTCAAGTAGAGAAATAGCCTCAGCTGAATTATCTTGGTTTATATATACATTTATCAAACGAGGCAAGAAAGCATAATCATTTGAATTTATTTCGGGACCTAAATTTTGAATACCCTCTTTGAATATTTTTATCAAATTCTCTGTATCTTTTAGTTGCTCATATACATAAGCATATGCGTTATACAAGTCAAGGCTATTATAGTTATCTGCTTTTGACAATTCAAGATCTTTAATTGCACCTTCGTAATCACCTAATTGAACAGCAGTCATTGCAGCAAAAAATCTTGATTGCATATGCATTGAATCTTGACAATTAATTTTAGAATTTGCCATGAAATCTTGTTGACAAATGTCATTCATGATTTTGAACATAGCGTATGCACCCTCTTTATCACCATTACTAATGAAGTGGCCTCCTCCATAATAGTAATACTCTTGAACCGATTCAAGCTCTTTTGCAATAGCTTTTGTTAATTTATTACTTACTTTACCTTTTTCATCAGGAATTTTTTCAAGTTCAACAGCTTTTAATAAATATGGATATGCATTTTTAAGAGCATTATACACATCATCAGTCAATGTTGAAGAGTTAAATTTAAAATAAGCAATTTCAACAAGACCAGCTACTTGATATGTTTTTGCTTGATTTGCTGTTGTAGGATCTACCATTGCTTGTTGGATACATTGACGTGCCTCAGTAAAATTAGGAGTCTCTGTGTCCCATGTAGCAATCTCTGCAATTTTCACATTTTTCTTTTGTGCGAATGCAGCAGTACCAACTATTGCCATTGCTGCGATTAAAAAGATTTTTCTCATTGTTATTATTTTTTGAATTGAATTATTATTCATTTGATTGTTCTATGTTCTCGTTGTCCAGAGGTTTTAACATTGAATTCTCCTCATTAGACACCTCAACACCTTCAACTATGGGTTGTTCCTCTTCTTTATCAACAACACAAACCGAAGCTATTTCATCATTTCTCTTTTCAAGATTGATTAGACGAACACCTTGTGTTGCTCTACCCATAATTCTCACATCCTCAAGTGTCATACGGAGAGTTATTCCAGATTTATTGATTATAACCAAATCATTCTCATCTGTTACACTCTTAATTGCAATCAAATTACCTGTTTTATCAGTAATATTCAATGTTTTAACACCTTTACCACCACGATTTGTAATGCGATAATCATCAATGTAAGATCTTTTACCATAACCTTGTTCTGAAACAACCATTATGCTCTCTTTCTCAATATCGTTGATACAAACCATTCCTACAACTTCGTCATTGCAATCCTCATCAAGAGTAATAGCTTTAACTCCAGTTGACATACGTCCCATTTCACGCACTTTGCTTTCGTGGAAACGAATTGCTCTACCATATTTGTTTGCTATTATAATCTCTGAATTGCCATTGGTTAAACCAACTTGAATTACTTGATCATCCTCTCTAATTATAATTGCATTAACACCATTTTGTCTTGGACGAGAATATGCCTCAAGTTTAGTTTTCTTAATAATACCCTGTTTTGTACAGAATACCAAATTATGATTTAAATTAAACTCTGGATCTTGAAGATTTTTAACTCTAATGAAAGCATTAACTTTATCGTCAGAATCAATATTCAACAAGTTTTGAATTGCACGACCTTTAGACGTTTTAGTTCCTTCTGGAATATCATATACCTTCATCCAATAACATTTACCTCGTTGTGTAAAGAACAACATATAATTATGCATTGATGCAGGATAAATATATTCGATAAAGTCCTCATCTCTTGTTTCGCTACCCTTAGCACCTACTCCTCCACGATTTTGACTTCTGAAATCAGCCAATGGAGTACGTTTAATATATCCTAAATGAGAAATTGTAATAATCATCTCCTCATCAGCATAGAAATCTTCAGGGTTGAACTCCTCAGAAGCATATACAATTTCGCTTCTACGTTCATCAGCATATTTATCTTTTATCTCAATCAACTCATCGGTAACAACCTTCATACAAACTGCATTGTCTTCCAAAATAGTTTTTAGATAAGCAATTTGCTCCATTGTTGAATTGTATTTTTCACGAAGGTCTTCTTGCTCCATTCCGGTTAACTGACCTAAACGCATATCAACGATAGCTTTTGATTGAATATCAGATAAACCAAAACGTTCTTTCAAATTCTCACGAGCTATATCACGAGTTTTAGAAGCCCTAATAATAGCAATAACCTCATCTAAATGGTCGCATGCTAAAATCAATCCTTCAAGGATATGAGCTTTCTCCTCTGCTTTATTTAATTCAAATTTAGTACGACGGATAACAACCTCATGACGATGTTTTACGAAAGCCTCAATTAAATCTTTTAGATTTAAAAGTTTTGGTCGTCCCTCAACCAAAGCAATATTGTTTACACTAAACGACGATTGCAATGCAGTCATCTTATAAAGTTTATTCAATATCACATTTGAGTTTGCATCTTTTTTAACATCAATAACAATACGCATACCCGAACGGCTATCAGTTTCATCATTAATGTTTGATATTCCCTCAATTCGTTTATCCTCAACTAAATCTGCTATATTTTTTATTAATTCAGCTTTATTTACACCATAAGGAATTTCGGTAACAACAATTTTCTCACGAGAGCCATCCATCTCAATTTCGGCTTTTGCTCTCATTATCACCCTACCCTTTCCAGTTTCGTATGCCTCCTTAACTCCGGCATAACCATATATATAACCACCTGTTGGGAAATCAGGAGCTTTAATATAGTGCATCAATCCCTCAATAGAGATTTCTGGGTCTTTAATATATGCAACTACACCATCAATAACCTCTCCAAGATTATGAGTAGGCATATTTGTTGCCATACCTACAGCAATACCCGAAACTCCATTTACCAATAAGTTTGGTATTCTTGTTGGCAATACGACGGGTTCTTGCAATGTATCGTCGAAGTTGTTTTGGAAATCAACAGTATCTTTATCAATATCTTGCAACATTTCCTCTGCAATTCTTGACAAACGAGCCTCAGTATAACGCATAGCTGCAGGGCTATCACCATCAACAGAACCAAAGTTACCATGACCATCAACCAACATATAACGCATTGAGAATGGTTGAGCCATACGCACCATTGTCAAATATACTGAAGAATCTCCGTGTGGGTGATACTTTCCTAAAACATCACCAACAATTCTGGCTGATTTTTTATGAGGTTTATTAGAGTTGTTACCTAATTCGTTCATACCAAACAATACTCTGCGGTGAACAGGCTTAAACCCATCTCTTACGTCTGGCAATGCACGAGCTACAATAACCGACATCGAATAATCGATGTACGATTTTTTCATCTCCTCTTCAATGTTAATTTTAATTATACGATCCATTATTTAAATTGAATTATTTTCAAGTTTTGATTATATTA
>JAZONU010000221.1:0-17995 GCA_045654605.1 Candidatus Caccoplasma sp.
CTGGGTAACGTCGTTTGTCATTCTGGTTACGAGCGAGCTTGCAGAGAACTTATCTATGTTTGAAAACGAGTATCGCTGTATTTTCGAATACACGTCCTTGCGAAGATCTGCCGCAAAATTAACCGATGCCTTTGATCCGAAATACGCACCTGCGACGCCGCCTGCCATCATCATAAGAACTATAACAATCAAAAGCAGAGCGTAACCTATCATACGCAACAATCACTTCTCCTATCGATGGAGTGGTAACAAGTCGTAGTGTAGAGGAGGGACAAACCGTAGCATCAGGATTTGAGACGCCCACACTCTTTACAATAGCCGCCGATCTTACTAAAATGGAGGTAGTTGCTGATGTTGACGAGGCTGATATTGCCAATGTAAAAGAGGGAGACTTTGTAGTGTTTAGAGTAGATGCCTACCCTAATGATGAATTTTTAGGAGAGGTAAAGCAAGTTCGTTTAGGAAGCACAATTTCTGAAAAAACAACCACCTCAACAAATACTGTAGTAACATACGAAGTAGTAATCTCGGCAGAAAATCCCGATTTAAAACTCAAACCACGATTAACAGCTAATGCTTCAATATATACATTCTTCAAAAACGATGTATTGATAGTACCCTCAAAGGCACTATACTTTACCCCAAATCCAGAGTTGCTAAAAGACTATACAATAGTTGATACCAAAGCACCACATAAGGTATGGACATTAAAAGACAAAGAACTTAAAGCAATTCCTGTTGAAATAGGTTTAACAGATGGAATAAATACTGAAATAATTTCTGGCTTAAACGAAGGTGATAACATAGTATCTGATATAATATTTGAAGATATAGATTCACCAATGGGAGGTGGATCGCAAGAACGTAGTCCGTTTATGCCACAACATCCCGGTAGCAAAAAGAAGAAATAAATAAAAGAACTTAAATGAAAACAGTAATAGAACTCGACAAAATCCGTCGCGACTTTAAGGTGGGAGAAGAGATGGTGCATGCACTACGCGGAGTATCTTTTTCAATAAAAGAGGGCGAGTTTGTAACTATAATGGGAACTTCAGGCTCTGGTAAGAGTACACTGCTCAACACTTTGGGATGTTTAGATACACCCACAAAAGGAGAGTATTATCTCGATGGAATTTCGGTACGAACAATGAGCAAAAGTCAGAGAGCTGTCTTGCGTAATAGAAAAATAGGATTTGTATTTCAAAATTATAACCTATTACCAAAGACAACTGCAGTTGAAAATGTAGAGTTGCCATTAATGTACAATACTGCGGTATCGGCTAAAGAACGACGCAGAAGAGCCATAGAGGCACTTGAGGCAGTAGGGTTAGGAGACCGTTTAGAGCATAAATCAAACCAAATGTCGGGAGGACAGATGCAACGTGTAGCTATTGCACGAGCATTGGTAAATAATCCTGCGGTTATATTAGCTGATGAAGCAACAGGAAACCTCGATACTCGAACCTCGTTTGAGGTATTGGTTCTATTTCAGAAATTACATCAAGAGGGGCGAACTATAATATTCGTAACCCACAATCCTGAGATAGCCCAATATAGCAGTCGAAACATCCGACTCAGCGACGGAAAAGTAATAGAAGATACACTCAATACAAATATACTATCGGCAGCAGAAGTTTTAGCGAAGTTGCCCAAAAACGAAGATGAGTAGCAATGAATATAACCAATCTGTTTAAAATAGCATTAAGAGCCTTATCAAATAATAAGATGCGAGCTTTTCTGACAATGTTGGGAATAATAATAGGCGTAGCATCGGTGATAGCTATGTTGGCAATAGGACAAGGTTCAAAAGAAAGTATTCAAAATCAGATCTCCGATATGGGCTCAAATATGATAATGATACATCCGGGAGCCGATCGATTTGGAGGAGTACGACAAGATCCATCCTCTATGCAGACTCTAAAATTGGAGAACTATGAAGCAATACGCACTAAAGCAAAGATGGTATCAGCTGTAAGTCCTAACGTATCCGCATCGGGACAACTGATAGCAGGCCCAAATAACTACCCATCGCAAGTAACAGGAGTAAATCAAGATTACCTTTTCATCCGTCAGTTAAAGGTAAAAGATGGAATAATGTTCTCAGATAACGATATAAAAACATCAGCGAAGGTTTGTGTGATAGGAAAAACCATAGTGGATAACCTTTTCCCGGATGGCTCATCACCGATAGGAAAGGTGATACGTTTCAATCAAGTACCATTTAAGGTAATAGGCGTATTACAACCAAAAGGGTACAACGCAATGGGTATGGACCAAGATGCTATAGTACTTGCCCCCTATACCACTGTAATGAAAAGATTGTTGGCACAAACCTATTTGAATTCTATTTTTGCATCGGCAATATCTGAAGAATATTCGCCAATGGCAGTAGAGGAGATATCGCAAATACTACGTCGAGAACATAACCTAAAAGACTGGGAGCAAGACGACTTTACCATTCGTACACAAGAGGAGATAAGTTCAATGCTCAACACCACTTCAACCTTAATGACAACACTTCTTGCATGTATCGCAGGAATATCGTTGGTAGTAGGAGGAATAGGAATTATGAACATAATGTATGTCTCTGTAACCGAGAGAACTAAGGAGATAGGTTTGCGAATGTCAGTAGGAGCGAGAGGAATAGATATTCTTTCACAATTCTTGATAGAGTCAATACTAATAAGTATAACAGGAGGATTAATAGGAGTGATGTTTGGGTGTGGAATCACGCTATTGGTAAAATATTTTGCTAACTGGCCCGTAGTAATACAACCATGGACAGTACTATTATCGTTTGCAGTTTGTACAATAACCGGAATATTCTTCGGGTGGTATCCTGCTAAAAAAGCAGCAAATCTCGACCCTATCGAAGCAATTAGGTATGAGTAAATTCAGTATTAGTTATTAGTTTTTAGCTGTACGGTGCTTCGCACCTTAGTTTTTAGAAAAGCCACAAGGTTATCCCGTGAACCTTGTGGCTTTTTATTGCTCCAATTAGACTAATTAGTCTTATTGGTCTAATTAGTCCAAACAAACTAACAACTAAAAACTAATAACTAACAACTAACAACTAACAACTCTGTTTCATATACATCTCATAAAACCAGCCAATCACGTTGTCACCAACTTCGTCGGCAACACCAAGAGAAAACATAAGGTTAGCCGCTTTGTTTACTATTGTAAAAATAGCATCAGCCTCTTCCTCAGTTGCTGTATCGGGGGTAAGAGTTCTTGCTATAAGTGCTCTCAAAACTCTATCTTCAAGAGGTGTAAGTTCAATTTTATAATCCATATCAATTGTTTTTAATTAAATTCTCAATAAGTTTGCCAATTTCGGCTTGAACATCTTTACGTTTGCCCTTAAAATTATTTACCATAACAACAACTGAGTAGCACTTATTTCCATCGTCATAATATCCGGCATAACATTGTACTCCTTGCATACTGCCCGATTTAAGAGTGAGATATTTGGCAATGGGCGACTCCTTCATAAAGTTCTTAACTGTACCCTCTGCACTAACCTTTGGTAACGAATTTCTAAAAGCATTGTTATGAGCAGCCAAAAAAAGAACTTTAGATAAACAATTAGGCGAAATTCTATTTTTTGGAGAAAGACCGCTTCCGTCAAAAAGAATGCAGTTGCTCATATCAATACCTTTGTCATTCCAAAAAGATATAGCAACATTTATACCTCTTTCAGTAGTAGCTCCGCCACCTCTAACCAATCCGCACCATTTTAAAAGAGTTTCAGCATATAGGTTATTACTCCTAAAGTTTGTTATCTTTACAATATCTTGCAATTTAGGTGAGTATATAGCCCCCAAAGAGTTATTTCTGTTGTTAAGTAAATAACCCTTATCTTTCTCAACCCACATACCATTTTCAATTAAATAATTTCTGAACTCTCGTTCAAAAACATTGCAAGGAGAGGGAATAGAACCTTTTAAAAGATATTCGGTTTTATTACAAGGTATTCTGCCATTCAATACTCTTATGTTGCAAAAATCGTATCCTGCAATATAAGCACTATCTTTACCATTACCCTTAACCTCCAATCGGTTAATAAATTCGAGTTCAGGCATCATGGGTTCACATTTTAC
Organism: Candidatus Caccoplasma sp.; assembly: GCA_045654605.1. Taxonomy (GTDB): domain Bacteria; phylum Bacteroidota; class Bacteroidia; order Bacteroidales; family G3-4614; genus Caccoplasma_A. The sequence goes on from JAZONU010000221.1 coordinate 4,104, forward strand.
AATAGAGGCATTATCCCCTTCTCCACCAGTGTTAAGGTATAGCGAATATTGGTTATCTATAAAATTAACGCCATAGCTCTCGGCAGCAAAGTAGTTGCCCAAATCCTCTGCCAACCAAGCCCCCCTCTCTCCATTATAGGGGAAGAATGAATCGTCGCAAACAATATCACCACAAATAGCATTAATTCCATTGCGTTCTAAAATTGTAACAATCTCACCGAACACACTCTCTTTTGAACTGTTAATATATGAAGAACCTAATGTGGGATCGCCACATCCCTTTATAATAAGTTTGCCAAATAGAGTGCCATTGCTTATGTTTCCGTTATACTCAATTATAGTCTCAAACCTCTTTTGAGCAGGAATAACCTCCAAGACTGTTGCTGTGGTAATAATCTTTGTAACAGATGCAGGCACAAGAGCCATATCTCCATTCTTTTCGGCAATAATAGAATGGTCCTTAATATCAATAACCGAGTAGCCCACTAATGAATCATCAAGAGAACTTTGAGCTATTGATGTAAAACAACTGATAAGCAGAAGAAAATATGTAATTATATATCTCATAAAAAACAAAACTTGAATTACAAAGGTAGTTATTTATATTTTAATAAATGAAACAAATAAACTACCTTCGCAAAATAAAAGTAAAAAATTATGGAAGAGAGCAGACGTCCCTACACCTTTGATCGTGTGGTAAGGATTATAATAGTTATAGCATCAGTAGTAGGAGTATTTTATATATTAAATCTCTTAAAAGGAGTGTTATTACCTTTTTTAATAGCATGGCTATTGGCATACTTTACACATCCGTTAGTACGATTTTTTCAGATAAAATGTAGGCTCAAAAACAGAGCTTTATCAGTGGCGGTAGCACTTATTAGTATAGTTTTAGTTTTGGGAGTTACAATAGCACTGATATTCCCTTTGGTTGTAGATGAGATGTATGCAGTAAAAGAGTTGATACGAGGTTATGCCTCGTCAATAGAATCTGTTACCATAATACCTGAAACATGGCGACAATATATAATATCGCATTTAAGTTGGGATAATTTATCACAGATAGCGACGGTAGAAAATTTAAGGACTATAATAAATGGAGTTTTTTCAGGTGGAATGTCAATTATATCGGGAGTAACAACTGTTGTAATGGCAATATTTGGGGTATTTGTAATGCTGTTATATTTGATATTCATTCTTATGGATTATAAGGCGATAGAGCAAGGGTTTCGTTCAATGATACCTGATAAATACAGAGCTACCGTAATATCTATATTAGATGATGTAGAGACAAGTATGAACACCTATTTCAGAGGTCAAGTAACAGTAGCATTTTGTGTTGGAATACTCTTTGCAATAGGCTTCTCTATTATTGGATTACCACTTGCAATACTTTTAGGTTTGTTTATTGGATTACTTAATATTGTACCATATCTACAAACAATAGGATTTATTCCTGCAGCAATATTAACACTCTTGCAATCGGCACAAACTGGCGAACCATTTTGGCTATTATTTATGTGGGTATTGTTGGTTTTCGTGGTAATTCAGATAATACAAGATCTATTTCTTGTTCCAAAGATAATGGGTAAAGCAGTTGGTCTTAATCCTGCAATTATACTATTATCACTCTCTATTTGGGGAACATTGTTAGGATTTGTAGGCTTAATAATTGCTCTCCCACTTACTTCCCTTTGTATATCGTACTATCGTCGTTACGTTTTAAAGAAAGAGAAATAATCATCACCATATCTCTATGAAGAAAAGATATAGAGTCTTGCCATTGTTGCCAATAGTATTTTCTTCCGTGCTTCACGCAGAGAATAAGCAACAGAATATTCTTTTGTTTTTGGTTGATGATATGGGATGGCAAGATACATCGTTGCCATTTCATTCTGAAAAGACAGCACTCAACGCAAGGTATAATACACCCAATATGGAAATATTGGCAGAGATGGGAACAATGTTTACACAAGCTTATGCTTCGAGTGTAAGCTCTCCTTCTCGATGTTCTCTATTAACAGGAGTTAATGCTGCCAGACATAAAGTAACCAATTGGACTCACGTTAAGGATTGCCCTACAGATGAGAGCCACTCTTTATTGACTATCCCTGATTGGAATGTAAATGGTATTCAACCATGTGAGGACATTAACAATAGTTTCCCCGCTACATCTTTTGTTCAAATATTATCACAAAACGGATACACTACAATTCATTGTGGTAAAGCTCATTTTGGTGCAACTAATACACCATCAGCAAATCCTTTGAATTATGGATTTGATATTAATATTGCAGGACACGCAGCAGGAGGCTTGGCATCATATCTTGGTACTGAACGTTTTGGCCACGATAAAAACGGAGTGGCTTTAAGTGGTTTTGCTGTACCTGATTTAGAAGAGTATTGGGATAAGGATATATTTATAACAGAGGCTTTGACTCAAGAAGCTATTAAAACATTGGATAGAGTGATTTCGCAAGAATCACCATTCTTCTTATATATGTCGCACTATGCGGTACACGTACCTCTACAAGCCGATAATCGTTTTGTAGATAAATATATTAGGCAGGGACTATCTCAAGAAGAGGCATCTTATGCCTCAATGATTGAGGGAATGGATAAGAGTTTAGGAGATTTAATGCAATACCTACGCGAAAAGGGTGAATTAGAGAATACCATAATTATATTTATGTCAGATAATGGGGGATATTCTCTTCAAGGTCGTACTCCACCATTACATACTCAAAACACTCCGTTACGTTCAGGTAAAGGCTCTGCGTACGAAGGCGGAATACGGGAACCAATGATTGTCTATTGGAATGGTGTTACCAAACCCAATTCATCCATTGACGATTATGTTATAATAGAAGATTTCTTCCCATCTATATTGGATATGGCACAAATAAAAAAATATAGAGCAATTCAAAGTATAGACGGTGAAAGTTTTGTACCACTACTAAAAGGTAAAAGCCATAACAAACCAATGCGTTCTCTTATTTGGAATATGCCAAATAATTGGATTGCAGGAGATAATAGAGAGTATGGAATAGGTGCAACTTGCTCAATACGTAAAGGAGATTACAAACTCATATATTGGTACGAGGATGGTAAGAAAGAGCTATATAATGTAAAAACAGATATAGGGGAAGCAAATAATATTGCGGTCTCATTGCCTCGCATTACAAATAAATTGAGTAAACTTCTATCAAAAAAACTTCGCAAAGTCGAAGCACAACGCCCATCGTTCAAACTTTCAGGAGAGCCCTGTCCCTGGCCCGATTCTAAATAATTGGGTAATAATCCCTCACAACTAACATGCTTCGATTAAGCAAGAGCAGAATTATGCTTGCATAAATTTTACTCTCTCTTTGATAGATTTAGTTGAACTGCAATACCATAACTAATATCAGTAGTAGGGTACGAAGTAGAAGATATAAGCGGAGTATTAATTTGGTGGTCGTAGAAAGCTTTAAGAGTAAGCATACGACTTACAGCATAGTTAGCCGAAATCTTTATAGAGAAAGTTTTTGCACCAGAAGTAGCTTGCGTAAAATATTCCTCAATTTTACGTATTAAAGCGGTTGATGTTCTATACGAAATATCAGCTTGAAGTTTAAGGTCGCTACTGAAACCACCTGCATTACGAGAGCCACCCTTGCCAAACTTAAAGTTTACAAAGGTATAACCTGCACCAATTGAAAGTTCTCTTGAAGAAGATTCTACAATCTGTCCAGATGAAGGATTAAGGGTAACAGTTCGGCTATCTTTATACGAAGATCTTATAGAAACACTATTTCTTAATGTCATATCAACACCCAAAAGAGGATTGAAACTTTCTGTTAAAACAACCGAACCAATATCGTATGGCGAAGAGGGAAGGGGAGCTCCTGTCTGTTCATCTTTAACGAAACCATAGCCATCACCTGCATCAACCCAATTTAAGAATGAGGTAAACGACCCAACGCTATAAACACAGCTATAAGCATGAGTAAAGGTGAAGTTTTTAAAGTGTTCTTTCATTTTTTTGAGTTTCGACAAGCCATCGTATGTAATACGCCAGTTAGGGAGAATACGCTTCATGCTTGGGAAGGCTGTGAGTTCAATGCTGTTTGCATCTCTTCCTGTGTATGCCGCCAAGAATGCGGGAATCATAACATCAGAAGAGCTCTTCTTAACACCTCCATTAGATGAGTTATATGGTTTGCCATTAAGCATCTTGTCGTTTATGAACTTTGCCGAAGGATATTTAACACCATTATAGTTATTTTCAATTCTACCCGCAATAATATCGCGGTATGCCAAGAAGTTATCAAAGTTATCTGATTGATAACCATTATTTGCATTCATGCCTTTGAAGAAGCCCTTCATACCTACAGTTGTCATTGAGAAGTTTCCACCACGAGTAGTTGGTCTTCCGTCAAACATAAACTGAATTTGGTTGTTGTTACTCTTTGAATAAGTTGCAGTAAGAACAATTTTAAAACCTTTAATAGGTTCTAATGTAGCATCAATCATAAGGTCTTTTGAAAGCATTGCTATTGCAGGAGATACCAATGAAGAGTCTCCTGTAATAAGCCAACCTTTATCAATTGCTTTATCGATATAGCCCTCTCCTGGCATACCAAATGCAAAATCAAGTCCGGGAGATAGAGATTTTGTTACGCTACTTTGTCCCAATATATCACCAACACTTGGAGTAAATGAAGGTAGAGTCATTGAGCTTGTGTGCTTATACTGAACATTAACATTACGCAACATCATAGCAAAACGAGCAAGATACTCACCTGTTTTATACATTTTGCTGTTCTCCTTATCAGTAACCGGAACAGTTCTGCTTATTTTAACAGTAATGTTGGTAGAGTCTAAATTGTTTATTCGTATGCTATTTTTGTTTATTGCTTTATACTTAATGGTATATAGTTTACCCTCTTCGGTGCGACCGACAATGCGTAATTTCTTTGTATCCAGATTGTGTTGTACAACAACTCCAGTATCTTTTGATAGAGTAACTTTTTGTTCAAAACTATTTTTGTTAGCACCTTTTTTTGATGCAGAAGATGAAGCTTTAGAGCTACTCTTCTTTTTAGAGCTACTCCTACTACTTTTTGAAGAATTAGAGAACTTGCGATTAACCTCTTTTAGATATTTCGATTTGTTATACAATGTCTCAAAATTGAATTTACCGCTAACGCTAAGTTGAGCATTATTATTAATGGTATTTCCTATGATTGTATTTTCGTCGATGAATGCACCTCTATCCCAAGAGTATGTTGCAGCGTATGAACCTTGTAAGTTAACCCAATCTAAGATAGGACTCTTTGAAAGAGGAACATTAATAGATGCATTAAACGATTGGTTATATTTCCAGGGCGTACCTAATTTTAAGATGCTTTCTGTAATTGTATCTTTCCATGCTTTAAACTCGTCGGGGAATAGAACTTTATTTACCACACCCGAAGGCTCATCGATATGGGCATTTGTCATAGATGAGAACGATAGGTTTGTACAACGTAAAATATTCCATTGGATAGAGAATTGTCTGTCCCAATAGAAGTTTTTATTAACCGAAACAGGTAGTTGAGCTGATGCATCATTCTCAATGTTGCGTTCCTTTTGCTCATTGTACATACGCGAAATAGTTGTAGTAAATGTCAAAGAGTTAGGAACGTAATTGATAGCCATCTCTTTAAATGGGTCGAGATGTTTTGATTTCCCTTTTAATTTAGCAAATGGTTGCCAAGGTTTAACAAAAGGAGTATATGTATAATTCAAATTAAAGCGTCTATCCTTCATATTCTCAAACTCGGTAGTTATCGATTGATTATCCTGTTTGTTGCTCGAATAACTCATAGTTAAGTTTGCAGGGTCCCAAGGCATAGGATTTTTACTTTGAATATCAAATTTGAAACCTGTGAGGCTAAAACTTCTGGTACGAGATCTATCTATTGCAATATTCGTTATCGAATCTCTTTCAACTTGTGTAGCACAAGCCTCTAAAGCGTCATCCATTAAAACATCTTCGTCTAAAGGATTATATTTAGGCATGTTTCTCTCCTCAAAATATGAGTAGTAAAGAGGTGCTTTAAGCTTCACCTTTTCTGGTAAAAATCTACCTGCGTCAATAACAAAAGAGAAGTTGTATTGATAGTAATCTTCTAAACGGCGATCGTTAAGAGTTTGATCAACACCACCAAAACCTGCAGTCTCAATATGTGTACCTCCAGCAATAGTGGCAAGGTCCGATATATTTAGGTTTGCATCAGCCTTAAATCCCCAACCACCATCTTGTTTATAGCCCGATAGACGTAACTCATTAACCCAAACAATAATATCTTTTGTTGAAGCAGAGTTGTTACGCACACCAATTACCACCGATTCCATATTCGATACCGATGGATTACCAACAACCGTAATGCGGTTTGTTTTCTTTTCAGGGTCATATATAGAGTAGGGGTTAGCAAACGAGACGCCTGCCTCACCTCTCGATTTTGCACTATTACGTTGTTTCTTCGCCTCAGTAAGTAATGATAGAGGAAAATCTATCATATTGCTTTCAGGCCAAACAGCCTCTTGGTCGTTAGAGTTGTAGGTGTTGTAATTTCCTTCAGGAGTAAGTTTAAGAGGTACCTCATATTCGTAGTAGTTTGAACGGATATCAGAACCAATTCTTACAAAAACTGAAATTTCGCCATCTTTCAAACTTGTTTTATCATCAATAAGTTTTTCAGCATGAACAAACATTTGCAATCTTTCATAATTTCGTACGTCTAATCCCGAAGTTTTGTATATTGCACGAGCATTTTTTGAAGGAAGATTAGTAACCTTCAACGATATAGATTGCTCATTAAGTTGGGTAATTTGCGATTGGTCTGGTGAAATAATACGAGTAACTCCCGGAGGAAGAACATAGTTTACAGGTTTTTGACCTGCATTCTCTTCAATGTTTACAACCGAAACATCCAAATCACCTTCAGCAGGTAGAGTAGTACCACCACTTTTATCGTCGTTATGTAATCTCAAATTGTAGTTTCTCCAATCACCCCTTACAAGTTCTAACGAAGCAAGACGTAAGTGAATATCCTTTTTAAAGCCGGTCATAAACATTCGAGCAAAACGAATAGTTTTGAAGTCCTGAATAGAACCAACAGTTTCGCGAGGCATGTGGCTACCATCACCACTAACCTCTTTCAAAGGAATTTTAAATTGATACCATTTTACCGTAGCACTCTCTCCGTTACGAAGTGTAACAGCACTCTCCTGTTCAGCAGTGATATAGTTGCGACCAACAACAAGATCTTCGGGCGTAATTTTAATACCGTATTGGTAATATCTCTCATACTCATCAAGGGTATTATCTTGGTTTATATCCTCAACATCAGGAACACTCTTAGACGATTGATATTCCGAATCTGATGCCTCGTCGGGAGAGATAGAGTTACCCTCTGTTCCGTTATATCGTTTATATCGTTCTAAAATTGAAACTTCTGCATCATCATAGTCCGATCCGCGATAGAAATGATAGTTATCTCCGGCAGGGTCATTGAAAGGAGAGAACTGATCGTATGCATATTTCTGCTGAGTCTCTTGCGATAAAACCTGACGAAGTTTTTCAACGTAGTTTTTATATTCTCCATAATTTAGCTCTTCCTCTGTTGATAGACCATTTAAACCAACATCTTGTTTTGTTCTTGCTGCCGAATTATTATCAAAAGCGTATGTAACCGATTGTTGACGAGAAACTTTACCCCAAACGGTGTTCTCTGTCATATCGTTATTACCATCAGTAGGTAATCCATTCTCAAATCCTTTTTTACCATCTTTTAAGATGTCCTCTGATATCTCACCAAAGTTAAAATATAGATAACCACCATTATCTTTGTCATATATAAATGGGTCGAGCATCCAAAATTGTAGGTATTCTATATTTGCCGATTCAAAATCGGTGTTATCCATCTTTCGCATAATACCACCCCAACGCATTTCAGGATTTTGGAGAGAACCATCAGGGTTGATAGCAGTAGCATCTAAAGAGTATGGTCCTCGTTCGGTAGGGTAGAACGATAGATTTAATACCTGAAGCAATGAAGATTCTCCATAACTCAACTCCCTATTTGGAAAAACCTCAGATGATTGAACCTCCCTCACATAGTGATTTGAAAGTTGATCAAGGTCATTTTTAATATGTACAGGAGTTAAATTAGAATTCTTTTGGGTAAACATCCTATCGATATAATACCAAGCAAACAAGGCTCTGTTTTTACCATAAGCAACGTTGTCAGTAAGTTTTGATTCAGCAAACATCGAAGGTGTAGAAGCTAAATTCCATGCGTATGGTAATCTGATATCGTTTTGTGATTGAGAATACTCAAAATCATCAATATAAGAAACAGCCTTTGATTGTTTTGTTGATGGAATTAATTGAGCAAACTCCGCATTGATAGTAAATTTTGATGGGGCAGTGGCATTAACCATTGGTATTCTGTTAAACCAATTAGTTAACCATTGAAACTCTGTCGTATAAGAGGTATTTATACCCCAGATAGTATTATTGATAACCTCGTTTCCAACAGTGAGCTTTTCTGTTAAAGCCTTTTCTCCCATATGCATAATGGTAGCACCAACTCTGAAATTTTTGGTAAAATCATAGTTGAGGTCTAATCCAACAAGAGTTTTCCGTTGCATGTTAAACATCTCTTGGCTTTCAAGAGACACTTGAATATTGCTTCCGGCATCGGCATAACTTTGATTGATAATAGTAACCGTACCCATTGTGTAATCAACGGTATAATCAACATTCTCAATAAGAGTAACACCGCCTGCTGTAACCTTTACCGAACCCCTTGCAACATTCATGGAGTTAAGTTGAATTGTATTTCCGGATGAGGCCTTATATTCACCCTGTAATGTAAATTTATTCTTATCAGTAAATTGTCGAGCAACTGTTTGAGTTGAGTCATAAAGCTCCTGATAAATATACTTATCGACATCGGGAACAGAGCCTCCAATCATCTTTTTTAGGTGCGAACCAAAAGGTTCAAGAACCGGGAATATAATTCTACCTTTAGCTGAGGTTACAGTATAACCCTCTACATAGTCAAAAACGCCATCAGGATTGGGCTCCTCTTTTGAGTCTAATCTATCAAGGTTCATAACCTTAATAAGTTGCTTACCCTTAATATCACCAATGCTCATATATGTAACTTGCGTACCCGAAGTGTCGTTTCGGAAATATATTTGCATTTTAAATTTATCTTTTTGAATTTGGTAAGCTTCAAGAGAGTAGATATTTTTCATCATAAGATCCCAAATCGGTTCCGAAGTCATAACGGTTGTCGATTTAAGCATCTTAACAATCAAACTTGAAGAGGCATCACTAATATCGGCGGCAAACTCTCCCACTTGATATACCTCTCCATTCTTTGTATATTCATAAGCTACAGCAATAACCTCGTCTGCATTAATACGTTGGTTTAAAGAAATATATCCAAGTTGAGTATTAATTGTATATTCACTTGCTTCAAGACGTCTTGCACTCTCAATCTTAACATAATCCTTACCACCCGTAATGCCATAACTTTCAAGAGGAGCAAGAGCCTGACCAACAAGAGAGATATTACGAGCATCAGGATATGAATTAATAATCTCTTTATAAAGAGTGTTGGCATCGTTTGCAGGAGCTTTGTATCCTGTAGTCTTCCAATGGCTATTTGATATATGTTCTTGTTTCTCTTCACCCAAATCGGCAAAAGCAATAAGGTTTCGAGCATTACCATAACTACCTTTTTTATTTGTAACCCAGACCTCTATACGGTTAATTGTAACACCCGATGAGATATAAGGTAGTTTAGCAACACTTGCCTCATAGTTGTCGCGGAAATTATGGGCGATAAAGAAGTGTTTGTTCTCGTCATATTTGTCAACACCCAAAGTAAATTCTGTAAGTTGCGTTCCGTTTTTTGAATTAACAGTTTTTGATTGTGCCTCTTGTTGAGATAGAAGAGCAGTCAAAGTAAGTTTTCCAAATTGAAATTTTGTTTTAATACCAAATAGCGAAGTACCACCCTGTATAAGAGATGAGTTTGTAGTCATACTCACATTACCCGCCTCAATACTCTTTATTATTTGGTCATCCTCACCTTCGTATTTAAGATTTAGTTTTTGAGAGTCGAAACTAAAAGTAGCATCAGTATTGTAGTTCATCGAAAAGTTCAACTTATCGCCAACCGAAGCCTTTATGTTTGCTTGAATTTTTTCATCAAAATCGAAATATGTCTTTCTTCGAGCCTCCATCGATAGGGCAGGGTTGTCCGTCTTATTTGTTTTAATCGACATCATTAATTCTGCCGAACCTTGCGTAGTAATTCTCACACCACCTGGGCCAAACACCTTATCCAAAGGACCAAGGTTAAATTGCATATCAAAAATATCAAACTTCTTTTTACCACCCTTGATATTTTCGTTGTTCTTTTCATAATAGTAAGCCTGCATTGATTTTCTCAAAGAGTAGTCGCTATACTCTTTTGCTGTAAGCATCATAGGAGTAGATATATCCATTCCCGCTACTTTGGTTCTCATAACGTAGCACCCTGTAACAGGATCATACTCAACAGACGATTTAATATTTTCAGGAGTTTTTAGGTCTGCAGGGTTAACAGATTCTAAATCTTTATACTCTTCTATTGTAGTTTTTCTTACAGAAAATCGAGGTTTTTCTACTTTTTGAGGTTGAAGCGTCCTATTAACAGAAATGGTATCTGTTGAGATAACCTCTTGTATTTCGCTTACTCGATTATATGCAGCAAAAGCAGAATAGCCTCCTATTCCGCTTATCGCCAATAATGTAATTATAATCAGTAATCGAATCTGTTTCATTAATAACCGCACCTCTTTTGTTAATATCTACAAAAGCGGAATAGGTTATTTATAAGGCCTTTAGAGCAGCCTTGATAAGTTCTTCCACTTTGTAGTTTGGGTTCTCTTTTGAGATTTTTTGAACAACTTTTTTTGCTGCAGGTTGTGGATATCCCAACATCGTTAAAGCTGCAATAGTCTCCTCTTGAACCTCTTGTTCCGCACGCGTACCTATAATAAACGTAGAATCACCCACTTTTATTTTATCTTTCAAGTCAACAATTATTCTTTCGGCAGTTTTTGTGCCAATTCCTTTTACATTTTTAAGTAAACCTACACTGCCCGAGGCAATTACATTTTCCAATTCGTCGGGTGTGAATGAAGATAAAATAATACGAGCAGTATTAGGACCTACACCTGATACCGAAATTAGTAAAATGAATAATTCTCTTTCTCGTTTATTGACAAAACCATAAAGTAGATGGGCATCCTCTCTGATAGCCTCGTAAATATACAATTTACACTCTTCGCCCTCTTTTAGTAAAGAGTAAGACGTAAGAGATATATTAACATCATAACCAACACCATAGCACTCAATAATAGCGTTCGCTGGAGTAATTTCAGTAATCTTGCCTTTAAGATATTCAATCATAAGTGTGTAAATTCTTATTATTATATTTACTTGCGAATATAGTAAAAATAAATAAGAAAAGGTTGCCGAAGCAACCCTTTCTTGTAAAATATATTTATCCAAAACAACAAATTAGTTGTTGATGTAATTCTCAATATTTTCTGGTTTGAAGTTTTCGATAAATGAAGAATTTTTGTTGCATTCAGCCTCTCCGTAGCGAATATAGTTCTCTGTTGAACGTCTGAACGATTCGTTACGCATAGTATCCTGTAACAAAAGATATCCCATAATAATATGTCCGGCCATCTCAACCAAGCGACGAGCATGGAAATCTATATATTGAGCATCTTTATCGGCAGTAACAGTAGCAACACTCTTTTCGTAAAGAGCAGTCATTGCTACCAATTTAGCCTTCATATCTGCTAATTCGGTATTAACCTCAATAGCCTCGTACTCTTTAATAATATTCAAGTAAGTACCGCTACCAACGTGGCGTATGGCTGCAACAACTTGCAGCTGAGTAGTACCCTCATATATCGAAGTTATACGAGCATCGCGATATATACGTTCACATGGATAATCTTTCATAAAACCTGAACCACCATGTACTTGAACGCAATCGTAAGCATTTTGGTTACAATATTCACTACTCATACCCTTAACAAGAGGAGTAAGAGCATCAGCCTTACGTTGAGCTTGTTTCATCTCCATACGTTCCTCTTTCTCCAAAGTGCGTTCTTTTGCTATAGCTTCAAGAGTTTTATATAAATCAACAAAACGAGTAGTCTCGTAGAGAAGAGAACGAGAAGCATCAAGTTTAGCTTTCATTGTTGATATAATCTCACTTACAGCAGGGAAGTTTATAATAGGCTTACCAAACTGGCAACGCTCTTTTGCATATTGAATAGCCTCTCTGTAAGCAGCCTCAGATATACCAACCGATTGAGCCGCAATACCTAAACGAGCACTATTCATAAGAGCCATTACATATTTAATCAAACCAAGGCGACGTTCGCCACAAAGTTCAGCTTTAGCATTTTTGAATACCAATTCGCAAGTAGGAGAGCCTTTAATACCCATCTTATTCTCGATGCGTCTAACAACAACTCCGCCATCATTACGGTCGTAAATGAACATAGATAAACCTCTACCATCTTTTGAACCCTCTTCCGAACGAGCCAAAACAAGATGTATATGTCCATCACCATTGGTAATAAAGCGTTTAACACCATTCAATCTCCATGTTCCATCCTCTTCGCAATATGAGGCTTTTAGCATAACAGCCTGAAGATCTGAACCTGCGTCAGGTTCAGTCAAGTCCATAGCCATAGTTTCACCAGCGCAAACTCTTGGAAGATATTTCATTTTTTGTTCCTCGCTTGCAAACTCGTTAATAGTCTCGGCGCAATCTTGTAATCCCCAAATATTAACAAAACTTGCATCAGCGCGGCTAACCATATCGGCTGCCATTATATATGGAACAAGAGAAAAGTTCAATCCCTCATATTTACGAGGAAGAGATATACCCATAAGACCTGCTTTCACAAGAGCATCAAGGTTTTTCTCTGTAGCCGAAGCATATTTAACGTGACCATCAATAACGTGAGGTCCTTCATGATCAACGCTTTCAGCATTAGTAGATACAATCTCGCCACTGATTTCTCCTGCAATTTCAAGAACTTTTTCGTAACTATCCATAGCATCCTCAAAATCGAGAGGAGCATAGTCATATTTTTCAGCCTCAGTGAAGTTGCGTTCGTGCAACTCAACAAGGCGGCGCATCATCGGGTGATTAAGATGATGTTTTAAGTCCGCATTATCCGAATAGAAATTTGCCATATCGTTATTTGCTGTTTTTCTTGTAATATTTAATTAATTTAGGAAGAACCTCTTCAACACTACCTGTGATAACATAGTCCGCAATAGCGTTAATAGGAGCTTCGGGGTCGGTATTAACCGAAATTATTATAGAGCTGTCTTGCATACCTGCAATGTGTTGAATTTGTCCTGAAATACCGCATGCAATATACAATTTAGGACGTACAGTAACACCTGTTTGACCAATTTGTCGTTCATGTTCAGTATATCCGGCATCCACAGCTGCACCTGAAGCACCAACCACACCACCTAAAACTGCAGCCAAATCATAAAGAAGTTTAAAGTTCTCTTTTGAGCCAACTCCATAACCTCCGGCTACAACAACGGGAGCACCTTTTATATTTATTTTTGATTTTGCAATTTGTCGATCAATTATCGAAACAACAAAATCTTCATCTTTAACATATTTATTAACATCAATAGAGACAATCTCGCCAGTGTGATTTTCGTTATAAATCTCACGTTTCATAACACCCTCTCTGACTGTTGCCATTTGAGGACGGCAGTCAGGGTTAACAATAGTAGCAACAAT
>JAZONU010000222.1:0-5151 GCA_045654605.1 Candidatus Caccoplasma sp.
AAACGCAATGGTGTATAATTCTACTCTTGAGGGTGTTTACGTTGGCGGTATTGCAGCAAAAAGTTCTGGAACGATCGATAAAACATCGGTTTTTAATACTGATATTATAGGTATTTGTCTTGGCGGTATTGCAGGAGTAACAGAAGATGGTACTATTCTTCACTCAACATCAGCCGCGGTACTTGATTCAAGAAATAGTACTCTTGAGACAGGAAAACACCCATATATGGGAGGTATTGTAGGCCTTGCTAATGGTGTAGATATTCAATATAGTAGTGCGATTGCTGATACTGCATATTACCTTTATGATAGTAATAGTCAAACAGCCTTAGGAGGTCTTATAGGTGCTAATGAGGAGCCTAAAACTCTTAAAGTAGTATCGTCAGTTGCCTCATGGATGGGAACTTTGCCCAACGATATACATTTTGGACCTATTGCTGCCGAGGCAAATATTAACTCATTATACTCAGTATCTGATATGATTGTATATGCTTTGCAGTATAGAGCGAGAGAAAATGAACTTGTTTGGTATGGGTTAGCCTCTCCGGTAAATTATACTCAAGAGAAGAATATTAGATTTTTATATACAAAAGATTTTAAGAGAACAGATGTTGAATGGGATGTAAACTATTTTAATAAAGACAGCATGGTTCAAGGTTATAAAATGGTGTTGCCAAAGTACTCTCCTACAACTTATGCTGTTAATAGTTGTGGCACAACGCCTGTTGCAACATATCTTGATATGACTTTTGTGAAACCAACAGACAATACAATATTCAAACCTGCTGACTCAAAAGTCGTTGATGAGTTTTACGATTTACCAAATGTTTGTAATGGTAACATGGTTAGAAACCTCTATGTTGTTGATGGCAAAGATTTTGATTGTGCATATTCTCTTACTGCTGAAAATATTACCTTTGAGCGTAAAAATATAGCAGGTTGGACTACTATGTGTCTTCCTTTCAATATCGCACAAGATATGTTGCCTGAGAACTCAATCATCGAGGAGGTGCTTAGTGTTGATACTAATGCAGGTAAAGTTTTCACACAAACAGCAACTTCAATCAATGCTGGTGTGCCATTCTTATTATATTGCGAAGATGAAAACTTTGTAGTTTCAATGTATGAGTACTACGACCAAATAGCAACGACTCCTAATGTTGAGATAGCTTCATTATATGGTACGTTTACAACAACCGATGTTGCATCTGAATATTTTGTACTCGATAAAGCAGGAGAACAGTTTGTTAAGTCAACTGAGAGTACTAAAGTTGTTCCATTTAATGCTTATCTATTAGGTGAAGGACTAAGCAAGTTTGAGTCAATTAAAATTGTTCGTGAACCCACTACGGGAGTTGAAGATATTGCTATTGAAAATAATACAATTGAGGAACATGGTGAGCAAGTGATATATGATATCTATGGACGTCGTCTATTTGATATAAATTCACCTGGTGTTTATATTATCAATGGGAAGAAAGTATTGAAGAGATAGCAACACAGAATTAACTATTAATAAAAAGAGATTGTATCGAAGATTAAAATTTGATGCAATCTCTTTTTCTTTAAGTAAAATATTTTATACCTTTATCGGACAATCCATAAACAAAAGTTATATGAATAGAATTTATATTTTAGCTATTATGTTTTTATTGTTTGTTTCAAGTGCAAAGGCTGATTATTGTACACGAACAACAAGTAGTAACTCCTCAAGATATCTAAAAACGTTATCTTTTCAAGGGGGAACCTACGAATTTTCTCCATTGACAATATCTACGTCGGGATATACTTCTATATATCATAATAAAACATCAAAAGTGTTTTATGCCAATGCAGGATCAATGATTACTCCCGTTATTGACTATGAAGGGTCGTGGATGCAAGGTTATGTCTATATTGATTATGATAAAGATGGAGAATTCAATACAGATAATGAACTTGTAGCATATAGCGGATATATGCAGAATGGAGTGTGGCGAAATAGCGATGGACAACAAATTGCTGATGGAGGAGCTTGTCCACCATCATCAACACCATCTTTCTTAATTCCTGAAACTATTCCATCCGGAGATTACCGTATGAGGGTTAAGGTCGATTGGGACTCTCCTGATCCATGTGGTCGTACATCTGCAACAGGAAATGCAATGGAGCAAAATGGTGGAGCAATAGTAGATTTAACTCTTCGTTTAACAGGAGTAACTCGTAATTACACTATAATTATTGATAATGATTACACCGCAGATTATAGGTTAGAGTGGGAGGATGAGTTTGATACTGGACGCTTAGACGAGAGCGTTTGGAGTAAAATTGAACCGTATGAGAGTGGAAACCCAGATTGGAGAAAGAATATATCAACTTATGATGGATGTTTTGATTTTCGTGATGGTAATATAGTTTTAAGGGGTATAACAAATCCAGGAGCATCGATAACAGGAGATTCACGTACATACTTATGCGGAGGTATTGAGTCATGGGGTAAGAAGAGCTTTAAAGATGGACGAATTGAGATTAGAGCAAAAACTTCATCCGCAAGAGGTGCTTGGCCAGCATTGTGGATGATGCCTGAAGATCAATCTGCAGGATGGCCAGGATGTGGTGAAATTGATATATTTGAGCATTTAAATTATGACTCGTTTGTTTATCAAACACTTCATAGTAACTATACATATAATGTAAATAAAGAGTCGCCACTATCTCATATAACCAAAAGCGTTAATGTTGCCGATTATAATGTCTATGGAGTTGAATTGTCGTCAGACACTCTTAAACTAATGGTAAATAATGAGGTTACAATGGCGTATCCAAATACTGGAGCAAATGAGCAATATCCATTCTCAAAGGATTTTTATCTAATTCTTGATATGCAACTTGGAGGTTCGTGGGTAGGTTCGGTTACAGGGGAAAATTTACCTGTTGAGATGTATCTTGATTGGGTTAGATTTTATAAAAAATATGAAACAGGAGGAAAACTCTCTGTAAAGACATTAGAGAATAAGATTGTTCCGTCTGGAGGTATTGTCCCTGAAAATACTGTATTGTTAATAACAGCAACACCTATTGACGGATATGAGTTGGAGACTTTGTATGTAAATGGAATAAATGTAACTGCTGAGCATAATGCTTCTGGTGTCTATTCATATTTGCCTACATCAAATACAGAAATTGCTGCAACCTATAAATCTAAATCAGCTTCAATAAAGGATGTTGATTCAGATATAGCAACAGTATATGCTGCAAACGGAAAAATAGTCGTAAAATCTACCAAAGCTGAAGAGGTAGTTGTGTATAATATCTCAGGAGTTGTTGTAGATAGCAGAATAGTGGAGGGTAGAGTAGAGATTGAGAAACCTGCAGGTATTTATATAGTAAAAGTAGGAAGCTCGGTGTATAAGGTGAAAATTTAAGAGAGGAGAGAAATATTATTAATTTCAAAGATATAGTGTTTATGCAAAAAAAATAGAACGATTAAATTTAATCGTTCTATTTTTTTGTATTTTGATAAGTTGAATTATTGATTTTGAGTTTCAGGAGCAGCTTCAGTTTGAGCTTCAGTGCTTACTGTATTTTGATTTGTATAATTTTCTAAATTACTAGCAGGTCCTTGCTCTTTTTCTCCATTACCGATAAATGCTGCAGAAGCTATACTTAAAATAACAATAGTTGCAGCCAAAGTCCAAGTTGCTTTTTCAAGGAAGTCTGTAGTTTTTCTAACTCCCATAATTTGATTTGATGAAGCAAATCCTGAAGCTAAACCGCCACCTTTTGAATTTTGTATTAAAACAATCAAAATCATCAATACCGCTGCAAGTACAATAAAAATAGTAATAAATGTTGTCATTTTTTTATTCAGTTTTTACATTAATAATCAATTTTTCTAAAAATCTAATTTGGTCTGCAAAGTAAATATTTTTTTCTGGATTTTTCAAACTTATGCCCTTAATAATTTCTAAAGCACGTTCATATTTTCTTTGTTTGATATATATATGTGCTAAACTTTCAGTAAAAAAAGTCTCTTCTATAGGTTTGCAATAATCTTCTTCTTCTAAACTTTCAACACTATCTTCATTGTCGATATCGCTGTTTTCAATCTTTTTAAAATTGCCATTCTCAACAGCGTCCAAAAAAGAATTAATGGAATCTATTTGGCTATTTGCTGTAATATTTTCCGATTCGTCACTCATCGAAAAATAGTCAGAACTATAACCTTCGCTTTTTAGAATGTCATCCAAAGAGATCTCTTCTACTCCATTTGATTCCAGGAAGTTATCTATTGTCGAAAAATTATTTACGTTTTCAATTTCAGCCTCATTTGATGGTATAGATGGTCTATCCTCCTTAACGGTAGAAGAGTTTGTATTGTGCATAAATGCTGCTAATTTTTTTAATTCTTTCGATAGGGCAACAATATTCTCTCCCGGTTTATTCATAGCCGTGAGTAATTTGTTGCGACTGTATCCGTCAGAACCCTTTTTTGTCTTATTTTTAGCAGAAGCCATAATTTTAATTACCAATTAGCAACTGTAGCATTAAATATTAGTTCAGCAAGCTCTTCTGTTATCTCGTCAATAAGTTCGTCTTGAACCTCTGTTAATAATCTTGAACTGTCAAAATCTCTATATGCACTAAAAGTCTCGTCAATACTGAATTTAGGATTTTTTGTATCAGTATATTTAACCCTTACTCTTACAGTTAATCTCGTTTGAGAAGCGTATGCATCGCTTTTAACTGCTTGAGGAGTTATATCGTATCCGGTAATTTCTCCTTCAACTTGCAAATCTCCATTTGTTCTTACAACATTTAAGCGAGTTTGACGAACATATATATCCTCTAATGCCAAATTAAATGCTTGAGCTAAAGGGGGATATACAAGAGCTGCTCTAATCGGGAAATTAGCGATAGATATAGTCTTGGTGGTATTGTAGTCTATTGATGCACCATTGAATTTATATGAGATGGTACATCCGCAAAAAGCAATACTTCCTAATACAAATGTAAGAATATATTTAAATCCTTTAATCATTATTCTAAGTTATACTCTTTAATTTTTCTATATAGAGTTCTTTCCGATATTTTAAGCTCTTCAGCACATTTTTTACGTTTGCCATTATTTCGTTCAAGAGCTTTTCTTATCATCTCTTTCTCGGCATCTTC
>JAZONU010000223.1:0-13637 GCA_045654605.1 Candidatus Caccoplasma sp.
TTATTTCTATTTTCTTAGGTGATGAGTTAACCGCTATTTTCGAGGCACTTGAAAAGGGCGAGCTTTACAAGGAAAGAAAGCCATCCGACCTCGAAATCGGCGCAAGAGTATTACCAAAATTACCGCAGGATACAACTGATAGAAACCGCACCTCACCTTTTGCTTTTACGGGTAATAAATTTGAATTCCGTATGCTTGGATCTTCTGCTTCTATTGCAGATACAAACACAATTCTTAATACAGCTATTGCAGAATCCTCTCTTACTCTTCCATTTCGAGATAGCGTCTCTATTCCAAATGCCGATGCCAAAGCAAACATTAATGCTGTTAGTGTGGGCGATACTCCAAGATACATTCCCAAACCCAAACCTCCAAACGAAGTATGGGTTATACCTCCTGTTATGAACAACATTCGTCGCGATACGATATAGGTTCCCACTATACCAGCTACAACAGATATTAGTATTATTGCTACTATTGCGTTTGTAAAGAATGAGTATTGGATTATTTCCATCTGCTACTTTTTTTCTCTTCGTTCAGTTACAACCAATAACACTTCATCTCTTATTTGCTCGGGCAACTCTATATCTCGTAAACAGAGGCTTCTCACCCAACCTGCAACCTCTTCGCTTCGGAGTGTATAAAATACCTCTTCAAATGCGGCTACTGCCTCTTTATCATAATTTTCACAAGGCACTCCCTTGTAAGCATCCAATTCATAGTCATTGTAATACTCAATCTCTTTGCTTATGGCTGTTAACAGAGAGTCCTTTTCACATGTTTCGTGCATACCACAGCACTCCGAATCGGCATTTAAAGCTTTTTGCCTCTCCTCCTCGGTTTGCCTACCTATTTTGGTATAATGCGATAGCAGAGCTGCTATTACCCCTATTATACAAATGGCTATTATGATTATCCAAATTACATTCATTGCTCTATTACAAATCCAACATTTGATAAATCTACCCAAAATTTGAGATATGATTTTGTTACTACCTCTGACGATTTTATGGTTATTTGGGGATAGAGATATGATGCTACTGCAAATGACATCGCCATTCGATGATCATCATAAGTATCTATCTCAATTACTGATTGTTTCTCGCATCTCTCTCCATTCCACACAAGAGTTCCTTCTTTGGTATCGTCTAATACAAATCCTAACTTCTGCATCTCTTTTACCAAAGCATAAATTCTGTCTGTCTCCTTTATTCTTAACGATTGCAATCCAGATATTTTGAATGGTACTCCCTTTAATGCGGCAACCACAACCAATGTTTGTGCCAAATCGGGGGTGTCGGTAAGATCTACATCATAAAGTTTATTTACGAAATTACATTTACGCAATCTTACATATCCATCGTTATACTCTGTTGCCACCCCTAATGGAGTAAAAAGTGATGCTACTTTTGAATCGCCCTGAATAGAGTTGGTATCCAACCCTGTCAGAACAACATCTGCATCATTTGCCATAGAGACAAAGGCATACCAATATGATGCAGCAGACCAATCGGCCTCAACTTTATATGGGATAGGATTATACCTTGCTGAAGGAATTGTTATTTTGTTTCCGTTCATTTGTGGCTCTGCACCATATAACGACATTAACGCCATTGTCATCTTTATGTATGGTAAAGATATTATATTGCCTGTCAAAGTCAATTCTACTCCTCTTTGTGTACATGGAGATATCATTAACAATGCTGATATATATTGAGAACTAACACTTCCTGATAACTCTATTGAACCTCCTTGTAACTCTTTTCCCTTTATTTTTAATGGCAAATATCCGTCATTCTCAAGATATTCAATATCTGCCCCTATCTTTCGTAATGCCTCAACCAATATTTTTATAGGACGTTTTTTCATCCTTTCTGATCCCGTTAACTGAAACTCTCCTCCTGCCAACATCGATAGGTAAGCCAAAGAAAAACGAGTTGCAGTTCCTGCTGCTCCTGTATTTACAATCCCAGACTGCGTAGAGAGTGCAGAACGCATCATATCCGAGTCATCACATACTGCAATGTTCTCGGGCATTAATTTACTTTTTGATAATTTATTTAATAATAGCACCCTGTTGCTTATGCTTTTTGAGTTAGGTAAACGTATCTCCCCTCTAACAGCTAATGGTGCCGTAACTTTTATATCCATACTTATTATTCAGACAAAACCTTTTGCCCTATCTCTTTTATTGCTCCCGTATTAGGATGCAATACCATATATGTTTGTATCTTTTTATCAACAAATAGTTTAGGAACCAATCCAAATTTTATACCAAATTGAGTTAATTCAACCTTTTTGGTATAGAGTTGCTCTCCCCTATATGTTAGTGATAACTGAGCCTCTCCGGGTATGTTATAGATTAGTGAATTTTCGGGAAGTAAAAAATAATTTCCTTTAGAATCTAACGGATATGTCGCTCTGACAACATCATTAAGCGATATATATATAGGTTCTCCACTTAAATTATCACTATCAACTAACCCCTCCTTCTCTGAAATTCGAGCTACAACTACGCCCTCATACTTACCGTCAGGTATCCATCTTACTCTCAATGTTTTTCGTTGAGTTTGCTTTGTTCCTGTAAACATTACTGTTAATTGAGATTCTTTCTCTTCCAACTCTTTGAGGATTATTTTCAAAGCCTCCCCATCGTATCTATGTTCAGACTCTCCTGTTATTATATCTATACGACTCTCTCTTAATCGATATATCTGTTTTGCCACCAACTCTGCCATTCTTATATTAGAGCCAGACAACAACATCTCCTCTGTTAAAGCAAAGGAGTAACTATTGTCCTCAAGTGCCGAACTTGTTAATTGTGTTTCTCCGACAACTTCGGTTACATCTTCTCCCAATATAGGCTCTGCATTTACAGCCAATAGCACTCCCTCTTCGTTTGTGTATATATAGGGAGTTGCCCCACTTTTTAACTGTACATTGTAATAAACATCTTTATCTGGGATACTCGATACTTTTGCCGAAACAGATTTTAGGCTCCAACTATTTGAATCAGAAGTTACCGTTGCCGGTATTCCCAAATATTTTTGAGAATAGTTAGCGTATGGACCCGCCTTAAGTTGTGTATATTCAAGTTCAATATCTATATCTATTACCGTTTTAGGCAAAACATAAGAGACCGAATAGTCATTAAACTTTGCAGCTACCTGCTTTCCGCTCTCTACTGCGTACATTGTCGATGACAACATTACCAAAATGGCTACTACTGCTTTTCTCATAATTATTTCATATTATATGAATATATTTTTTTAAATGCACGTCCGATATTTTTTATTATATCGGTTGCTAATAATGACTCTTGCGACTCCTCCTCTAATGCAACATCTCCTGCTAACCCGTGTAGATATACTCCCAATACAGCGGCATCTGATGGTGCATAGTTTTGTGCTATAAACGATGATATTATACCTGTTAGAACATCACCACTTCCAGCTGTTGCCATTCCCGGATTTCCTGTACTATTGAAGAATATCTCTCCTGATGGTTTTATTACAGCTGTGTTTGCTCCCTTTAAAACAATAGTTATCTCTTTCTCCATAGCTATATTTCTTGCCTTCACCAAACGTTGATACATCGTCTCGCTTCGACCAAACAAACGATCAAACTCATATTTATGTGGAGTTATAACCGAATATTTTGGTACTTTAGAGAACATCCCTTTTGTCTCGGCTATTATATTCAAAGCATCTGCATCTATAACCAAAGGAACATTGGCTTTGTTTAAAAGATAGCTTAAAGCCTCTGATGTATCTCTATGTTTTCCTAAACCTGGACCTACAGCAACAACATTATGCCATTTAGATAGAGAACAATTTGTAACTCTGTTCATATTAGAATCAGCAATAAACATAACTTCAGGCACAGAAGTTTGTATTATCTCCTCACCACATGCCGCAGAATGAACACTTACCAATCCTGCCCCCGTTCTCAATGCTGCCTTTGATGCCATTACTGCAGCACCCATCATACCAGCACTTCCTGCAACCAATAACAGATGCCCATACTGACGTTTATCAGCATATTTGTCTCTTCGTTTCAACAACGTAGCCACATCTCCAGCCTCTACATAGTGTAATGAGGTTTCTGTTTCGGAGATTATCTCTGGTGATATTCCTATGTCAACAATTCTCCACTCTCCCACATATCGCACATTTTCCTCAAGCATAAATGCGAGCTTTGGATATTGAAACGATACAGTAACATCAGCCTTTATAATTCCTCGAGCATCGTTAGTTGTATTGTCCTCTGCAAACAACCCTGAAGGTATATCTATTGATAATACAGATGCTTCCGACTCGTTAATATATTGAGCCAATGAAACATACCCTCCTGTTAATGGACGATTAAGCCCAACGCCAAAAAGTCCGTCTATAACTAACACTCCCTTAGTTAATTCAGGGGGGATAAATGTTAAGACCACCTCTTCGGCTTTAACTGATGTTTTGCTTAACAGTTCAAAGTTTTTTAGTGCATTTACCGACGCATTATGGGTGGGATTGAAGAAATATACTGATACAGCATAACCCTCTTCAGATAACATGCGTGCCACTGCCATTGCATCGCCTCCGTTATTTCCCGGACCTGCAAAAACCACTACCGGGGTATTGCGTCTCCAACGTGAAATAATTTCGTAAGTTACTGCAGATGCAGCACGTTCCATTAGCTCATAATGGCTTATCGACTCTTTTGTTACAGTATATTCATCTAACTCTTTATTATCTTTTGCTCTGAATATCTTCATATTAGCGTTTTTTCAAAAACAACAATTCTGCAAGTGTAAAGATAATTTTTTTTATGACTAATAAAAATAATTTGATGTTAAATAAATTTGGCTGAATCATATCATTAATGTATCTTCGCAGATATATTGCGGTAGTAGGCGTTTTAACGCCATTTGCAATAAAATTTCAAGTATCTCAAATACTGATATCAATCAATTACAGAGGAAATTAAAACACTATTAGAATATGGAAAAGATGCTTAACGTTGTTATCTTTGGAGCTCCCGGTTCGGGCAAAGGTACTCAAAGTGAGAATTTAATCGAGAAATATGGTCTTGCTCACATCTCAACAGGAGAGGTTTTAAGAGCAGAGATTAAAGCCGGAACTGAGCTTGGTAAAGTTGCTGACAGCTTTATATCAAAAGGTCAACTACTTCCTGATGAGTTAATTATAGATATTTTGGCTGATACTCTCGACAAAAAAGAGAAAACTAAAGGTGTTATCTTTGACGGATTCCCACGCACTATTCCTCAAGCCGAAGCTCTTAAAAAGATGCTTGCTGAGAGAGGAATGGAGATTTCGATTGTTATCGGTTTGGAGGTTGCAGAAGAAGAGCTTATCGACCGTCTTTTGAAACGCGGACAAGCAAGTGGACGTAGCGATGACAACATAGATACAATCAAGAGCCGTTTGGAGGTTTACAACAACCAAACAAACCCATTAAAAGAGTTCTACATCAACGAGAAGCTTTATGCCGGGATTAAGGGAGAAGGAACTATTGACGGCATTTTTGCAGATATTAAAAAGGCAATTGCCTTACTTGACTAATTAACTATATAATAGAGAAAAAATGGCGGAATCGAATTTCGTAGATTACGTTAAAATATATTGTCGTTCGGGACGAGGCGGCGCAGGCTCAACACACCTGCGTCGAGAGAAGTTTGTAGCCAAAGGCGGACCCGACGGTGGAGACGGAGGACGTGGCGGACACATTATTTTACGTGCTAACCGCAACTATTGGACTCTACTCCACCTAAAATACTCTCGCCACGTTTTTGCAGGGAATGGTGAAAGCGGAAGCAAAGCGAGAAGTTTTGGCAAGGACGGAGAGGATAAAGTTATAGAGGTTCCTTGTGGAACTGTTGTTTTTAATGCAGATACAGGAGAGTATATCTGTGAAGTAACTGACGACGGTGAAGAGAAGATATTGCTCAAAGGTGGTAGAGGTGGCTTAGGAAACTGGCACTTCAGAACCGCAACCAACCAAACTCCTCGTTTTGCCCAACCTGGAGAAGATGCTCAAGAGTGTACAGTTATTCTTGAACTTAAGCTCTTGGCAGATGTAGGTTTAGTTGGATTTCCTAACGCAGGTAAATCAACCCTATTGAGTGCTGTATCGGCAGCAAAGCCCAAAATCGCAGACTATCCTTTTACCACTTTAGAACCAAACTTGGGAATTGTGTCGTGTAGCGACAACCGCTCATTTATTATGGCGGATATTCCCGGTATTATTGAGGGTGCTGGAGAAGGAAAAGGTTTAGGATTGAGATTCTTACGTCATATTGAACGAAACTCATTGCTTCTATTCATGATTCCTGCCGACGCAAAGGACATTACCAAAGAGTACGAAATTTTGCTTAAAGAGTTAGAGACATTCAACCCCGAGCTTTTAGATAAAGGAAGAGTTATTGCTATTACTAAATGCGATATGCTCGACGAAGAACTCATGGAGGCTATCAAAGCAGAATTACCCAAAGATATTCCATCGGTAATGATTTCGTCAGTTACAGGAATGGGTGTCCCCGAACTTAAAAATGTATTATGGGAGATCTTAAATAGCGAAGAGAATAAGATTACAACTATTACGCACCGCAACCTTGATGTTAATCGCAAACGCAACGAAGAGGATGACTTTGATTTGGAGTTAGACCAATTTGGTAGCGACGAAGAGGAAGAGATTGACGGCTTCTACTACGAAGAGGATTGGGAGGAGTAGTTGTTAGTTTTCAACTTCGTTGCCCCTACGGGGGAGTTGTTAGTTTTCAACTATCAGTTATTAATATTATTAACCCATTGGACTGATTAGTTGTATAAGATAAATGGAGTTACACACAAGTGCAACTCCATTTTTATGTATAAAAATAAAACAAAGGTTGCAACTTATGTTGCAACCTTTGCTATCTATTATTATTAGTTTCCAGAAACTAAGGTGCATAGCACCGTACAACTAAAAACTAACAACTTTTTTACTTCTCATCTTTACGAGGTCCGCGAGGAGCACGTGGTGCTCTTTGTGGACGATCTTCCCATCCCTCTGGTTTCTCTTGCAAAGCCTTCATTGACAAACGGAATTTACCTGTTTTCTTGTCTATTTCAACAAGCTTAACTGTAACTTCATCCCCCTCTTTAATGCCAGACTCTTCCATTGTTTCTAAACGTTTGTAAGCAATTTCAGAGATGTGCAATAAGCCATCTTTACCGGGCATAAACTCAACAAATGCTCCGAATGCAAGTATTGATTTTACTTTTCCTGTATATGTCTCTCCCTCCTCGGGTATTGCAACGATACCTTTGATACGAGCAAGAGCTGCATCGATTGAATCACGGTTAGATGCTGCTATTTCAACGCGTCCACCCTCTTCTACCTCTTCAATTGTTACTACTGCTCCCGACTCCTCTTGAATTCCTTGTATAATTTTTCCACCGGGGCCGATAACTGCTCCAATCATATCTTTAGGAATCAACATAGTCTCAATGCGTGGTGCGTGAGGTTTGAAGTCTTCACGTGGCTCAGGTATTGTATCAAGGATTTTGCCAAGGATGTGCATACGTCCATCGTGAGCTTGCATCAACGCTTTCTCAAGAATTTCGTATGGTAGTCCGTCAACTTTGATATCCATTTGTGTTGCAGTGATACCATCTTTTGTTCCTGTTACTTTGAAGTCCATATCTCCTAAGTGGTCCTCATCGCCAAGAATATCTGAAAGTACTGCATATTTTTGATTGTCTGTAATTAATCCCATTGCAATACCTGAAACTGGTTTCTTAATCTTAACACCGGCATCCATCAAAGCAAGTGTTCCTGCACATACTGTTGCCATTGAAGAAGAACCGTTTGACTCAAGGATATCTGATACTACACGAACTGTGTAAGGATAGTCTGCAGTTATCATGCCTTTAAGTGCACGACATGCCAAGTTTCCGTGTCCAACCTCACGACGTCCAACTCCACGTGATGCTTTTGCCTCACCTGTTGAGAATGGAGGGAAGTTATAGTGCAACAAGAAGCGTTGGTGTGATTGGTCAAGAACATCATCAACTATCTTCTCATCAAGTTTTGTTCCTAATGTAACTGTTGTCAATGATTGAGTCTCACCACGAGTGAAGACTGCTGATCCGTGAGGTCCTGGCAAATAATCAACCTCACACCAGATAGGACGAATTTGTGTTGTTTCACGTCCGTCAAGACGTTTTCCTTCATCAAGGATACAACGACGCATTGCCTCTTTCTCTACATCGTGATAGTAACGTTTTACCAATGCTGTTTTCTCTTCACGTTCCTCCTCTGTCATCGACTCCAAATACTCGTTCAACACAGCCTCAAATGCCTCTCCACGTGCGTGTTTGTTTGCATTTCCTGATGCTGCTATTGCATACGCTTTATCGTAGCATTTCTCGCGAACATCTTTACGAAGCTCCTCATCGTTTACCTCATGGCAATATGTACGTTTTACTGTTGTTCCGCACATTTCAGATAGCTCTAATTGTGCTTGACATTGTACTTTGATTGCATCGTGAGCAAATTTCAAAGCGTTCAAAAGATCCAACTCTGAAACCTCATCCATCTCTCCCTCAACCATCATGATGTTCTCCATGGTAGCACCTACCATCAAGTCCATATCAGCTTTCGCCAACTCATCGTATGTTGGGTTGATTTTAAACTCGCCATCAATACGAGCCACACGAACCTCTGATATTGGTCCGTTAAATGGAATATCTGATACAGCAAGAGCAGCTGACGCAGCCAATCCTGCAAGAGCATCGGGTATATCTTTTCCGTCTGCCGAGAACATTACGATATTTACATATACCTCTGCATGATAATCATCAGGGAACAAGGGGCGTAATGCACGGTCAACAAGACGCGATGTTAATATTTCATAATCAGAAGCTCTTCCTTCGCGTTTAGTAAAACCTCCGGGGAAGCGTCCGATTGACGCAAATTTCTCTTTGTACTCTACTTGCAAAGGCATAAAATCTACACCTTCATTTGCATCTTTGGCAGCACACACTGTTGCCAAAAGCATGGTATTTCCCATGCGAACTTCAACAGCTCCATCAGCTTGTTTAGCCAACTTTCCTGTTTCAATGGTGATTACTCGTCCATCACCTAAATCGATTGTCTTCTTAATCGGATTAATCATAATATTTTTATTCTAATTCCAAAATTCGAACAAAGATAACCAAATTTATTTGTTAAAAGAAGTTTGAATTGATTTTTTTAGTCAACTTCTTAATAAAAGAAGGGGTTATACCCCTCTTCTATCCCTAATCTTTGTTTTATTTTATTTCTCTAATTAACATTCCTGGCAAAAATTCTGCTCTGCCTGAAACTTTTGAAAACGATGTTTCTTTTAAATCAGAACCTAAAGTATTCTCCTCTGTTGCCATATATCTGTTATCCCAGATTTTTCCTGAAATAGGTTTTATAACTCCTACTCGTTTGTATTTTGTCAATCCATCTTCGGTCATATATGTCTCCAAAACCTCATATCTCGATTTTTCGGTTACTCCCTCTTTCATTCCTATTTTGGCTGTTATTTCAGGGTCAACAGAGTAAATGGGTGTTTTAACTTGAAATTGCTCATAGGTTTTTTGCAACTCCAAAACAGATTTATCTATTGAACGTGTACAAACTTTCCTAATCATATCTATCGGTTGAAAAACGCCCTCGTATGATGTCTCTCCACTATCAACCTTTTTTGCTCCAATAAACCTCAATTTAAAAGTTTCATTATCGGCATTAAATGCGACAACTTTATCGGGGTTAACCTCCCCTTTTGAGATATAATAGTCGTTATAAAATTTACCAGCAACTTCATCATTCCACTCTAATTGATATAGATATGATGTAACAATTACTCTAAACCCTCTAATATCCTCTACTACATCTCCTACAGTATTGGCAAGTTTAGTTACCGAAGAGCCGAAAAACGCCCCTGCTATGGAACCCAAACCTTTCAAAATTCCGGATGCTACTTTAGCAGATTTCTCTTTATCAACATATCTTATGTCATTTACCAATACAAATGTATTTTTTATCAGCTCCTCTCCTGCATCTTTAAGCATCGCCTCTCCTCTTATTGACAATTTTGATAACTCAACATCAAAATAATCGGCATCATACAAACCTCTTTCAGAGATTTTTTCAACATCACACTCTCCTGTCTCAGGATTTCTGTTAAACCAAAGTGCCACTACTCCTTTGGCAATATCGTTAGATTCAAGAAACTCTGTAATGTTTTTCTCCGACTCTTTTTTACTCATTGATGATACCAACTTAATATCCAAGTCGTGATTATTATATTTATCTGGGGTTGGCATTGAGACAAATACATCGCTTATTTCAGAGGCATATTTCTCCTTATCATGACTGACACAGATTGAATATATAGAGCTTCGTCTATATTTTCCTACCTCTTGTGCCGATAATGATACTATTGCAAATAGGCACACTATAAAAAAACATATATTTCTCATTTCGCTTTATCTTAAAGAACGATTAACCTTTAGTAGCAAACATCTTTGGCATGATGCAAAGCCTCTTTATGGCTTAATAACCAAAAACATTTGTTGTATTGGGCTGTTGTCCAGAGCCATACGCAACACCAATATCACGCATTGCATTAATTTTATTATTCTCCAATTCTATTTCAGAGAGAATCAACCCTTTATCAAAGTCTTCATCATCACTAATCTCACTCTTTATCTCATTGTATAGTTCCTGTGATTCTGAATAGCATCCGTAACCCGGGTATATCAACGACAGGTATTCTGCTGCTTTTTTTGCTCCGTCAGAGTTTTGCTCAGATACCCAAGCCAATTTTGCTGCTTGCAAATTTTGATTACATAGTTCATTCATATATGTGTCATATATGTTTATGGCTTCAGCAGTTGCTTCTTCGCTATATTTTGAGCAATCGGGTATTGCAAGTATTGTATACAGCGCCTCCTCATACTCCCTCATTGATGCCAACTTCTTTGCTTTTGCAATGATTAAAGCTCCATTTGCATCGTAATATGCCACCGCTTTTTTTCTACCCTCTTTGAATAGAGATGCCAACTGTGGAGATGTTGGTTTTAATTGCATCAATGCAGATATTTGTGCCTTACTTTCTGAATTATCTACACTTTTTAAGGGTATTGTTTCAGAGTAATATATCATTCCTGTTTGCACATCAATCATATATAGTGTCAATTCAAAATTCAAAGAGTATTTGGTTGGTGGTCCAGGAAGAACATCTTTTGTCAAACAAATCAATTTAGGAACTATGGCTAAAGATGATCCAGCACTTAATACAAAATTCTCGTTGTTTGAAATTTGTTCTATTCGCTTAACCAAAAACTCTTCTGCCGATTTTGTAAGACCACTCTCTTCTTGAGAAACTACCCTGATTGAAATATCACAATCTTGTGCATAGCTGTACGAAAATACCGCTGATATTAGCAATGCACTTATCACTGTTTTTATTCTGCGTATCATAATTTTACTTTTTCTTATTTTTCACCTATTATCAATATCGCCTCACCCAATCCTCTTGTCAAAACTTTTGACTGTAAATTATATGGTGGCTGTTTTAAATATTTTGATAGGCTACGAACAAAATATTCTGTATCCATTGCTCTTCCGTTTTCACGATATAGAGGGATCCTCACTTGAGAGAAATCAATGAAGTTCTCTGATCCATCGGCTTTACTATATCTGTGCGAAACTGTGTTCTCATACATCCAATCGTCAATAATTTCAGATAGTTCGCTTCCCTCAAATTCACTCTCCATATCTATTCCTGAGCCATTATCGAAAATTCGAACTCTTACTGAAACCTCACGTCCGTTTGCAAACAAATCGTCAAAATATGATTGTAGTCTGTCTGCAAAATTGTCCATGTTCAATACGATAGCCTCTTCTAATAACAAAACTGTTTCAACTGCCATTGAAGGAGCTCCTGTTCCTTGTACTGCAGCAATTTGCTTATTAGTATATGCATCTAATGCTTGCAAATTATATGTAATACTACGTTTAGGACCAGACTGGTTAACTGTCCAATCAACAGATAATATAATGTCTGCTTTTGCTACGCGTCTTATTTTATCCAACAAACTCTCTGCTATTGTTGAACCCGATTTTGATGTTACTAAGCGTTCCTCGGCCTCACGTTGTTCAATTCCTGTGATTGTTGCAGATAAATCTTTTAAGGGGAATCCTCTGTCTGCCATCAATGCTCCCAATTTAGATATTACATTTGAGAGCTCCTTATCTGTCTTAACAGCCTTTTTATAATCAGGTATTTGTTCTTGAACTCCCTGATTATCATAAGTTATCATATATCCCTTCTCATTACACCAAACCTCACTTGGCATAACCATTATTTCGGGTTTTTTTGCTTGTGCAAAGCTCAATACCGAAACAAAAAATAGTGCTACTAATAAATTTACTCTTTTCATATCTTCTATTTTATTATTCCGTTTTGTTTTAGATATTCTTTTAATTGAGGGCGGAAGACTGTTACCACAATTCCAAATTTCTTTTGACGTCTGCTCAACTCTTTTGTTCTGTTTAATCTGCGTCCACCTTCATCATCAGAGACAAATTTCTTATAATCTCCATCCTCACTGAAAAAGCGATAAAAGAAATCCTCATACTTCTCTTTTACATTAGGTCCATGCACCATAGGTTTTGTATCGCATAACTCATCCCCTGATCTTATACCTTTGAATATTACGTCATTCAACGCATTTTTCATAGCTTCTACCTTTGCATCAGCTCTTGTTTTCCCTGCTCCCCAAGCAATTAATACCTGTGAACCATCTGACGAAACACCTAAACACTCTGTATCATATGTAATATAAGCTGATGAAGTTCCTTTTGCATAGCTCATTGTTACTGTTGCAAACAATATTGCAATTATTAATATGTATCTCTTCATATCTTTTTTCTCTTAAAATCCGGTTGATAATCCTCTGATAATTCCTGCTTTCTCTAAATCTTTTCTTAAGGCATCTTTTGATATTATTGCAATTGTGCCTACTTTATATTTTTTGCTGACTTTGATATACTCGTATGGTGTATCTGCTAATGTTACATAAGAGAGATATTGTTTATCATTTCCAAAGAAACTATTAAAAAAGTCAGCATGTTGTTGTTCTGCCAATGCCGAACCTGCCAATGGTTTGAAACTTTGACAATCTCCTGAGGCTGAAACACCACGGAAAAGTGTTCCATGCACAGCTGCTTTTTTTAGTTCATCGGGTGTTACTTTTTTATTTGCTGAATACACCCAAACTTTTATCATATAGCATCCCTCTTTCGATATTGATCCTCCACACTCTACATCATACTGCAATATATCAGATGCAAATAAAGAAAAAGGTGCTAAAAAGATTACAACCAATCCTAAAATAAACTTTTTCATAATTAATATTTATGTTTGTATATCCTACTCTTTTAGATTTTCGGAATCCTCTATTCTTTTATAACACTTTTATATCGCAAATATATAAAAATATTTTTTTATTTGTTTTAAATATTTAGGGAACTTTTGTCCAATTTTTCTTTACAAAAAAGTCAACATAATCTCACTTTAAACGTCTAATGTTTAAAGGCATAAAGCAATC
>JAZONU010000224.1:0-3393 GCA_045654605.1 Candidatus Caccoplasma sp.
CAGCTTCAATATCGGCAAAGGTTCTTGAAATAAGAAAAGAGGAAATTAGAGCAGCATTAAGTGGATTTAAAGGGGTTGGACACCGTTTAGAAAAGGCAGGACGAGTTCGTGGAGTAGAATTTATAAACGACTCAAAAGCAACCAACGTAAACTCATGTTGGTATGCACTCGAAAGTATGAAGACACCCGTAGTACTAATATTGGGAGGAAAAGATAAAGGAAACGACTACACAGAGATAGAACAATTAGTAAAAGATAAGGTAAAAGCAATAATATGCCTTGGCGTTGACAACAGCAAGCTTCACAAATTCTTTGACTATATGAACAAAGATATGGCAGATGCATCTTCAATGAAAGAGGCAGTTGAAAAAGCATATGCAATGGCAACACCGGGCGACACAGTACTATTATCTCCATGTTGTGCAAGTTTCGACCTCTTTAAAAGCTACGAAGATAGAGGCGAACAGTTCAAAAAATGCGTAAAAGAGATATAGATAAATGGAGGAAGTAAGAAAAAAAATATTAAAAGGCGACAAATACATCTGGGGAGCATTCTTCGGACTATGCTTTGTGTCTATATTGTCGATGTACACCGCGAGCGGAACACTCACATATACATCAGACAATATCTACGACCCAATAATTAAACATGCCAAATTCTTAATAGGAAGTACTCTGGTTGTATTTGTGGTACACTATATCCATTACAAATATTTAAGATTACTCGGATTTCCTCTGTTTATTATATCATCAATAATGTTGCTATATACACTCTTTTTTGGAGAAAAGGTAAACGACGCAGCACGTTGGATTGCCATTGGCGGAATACCCATACAGCCATCGGAATTAGCCAAATTAGGAGTAGTTATAACAACCTCATACTTTTTATCAAAGGGGCAAAACGAAAAAGGAGTTTCTAACGATGCCCTGAAAAAAATATTAATAATAGTATTGACATCATGTCTGCTGATATTCACCGAAAACTTCTCAACAGCAGCACTAATAGGATTGGTAACCTATTGTATGATGATTATTGCCGGAGTAAGTTTCAAAAAACTTGGAATACTACTGCTATCGGTAACAATTTTCGTAAGTTCAATACTACTAATATCAAATGTGCTTGACAAGAAATATCCCGATTCGAAAAACATCTTTATGACAGCCATACACCGTGCAAATACATGGAACGAAAGGATTGCAAGTTTCTTTGATAGCGACGACACCCCAGAATACGAAAAAGAGACTATCGACGAGAACTTTCAAGAGCACCATGCTAATATGGCAATTGCCAATAGCAAAGGAATAGGATTAGGACCGGGTAATAGTCTTGAAAGAGATTTATTACCACAAGCATATTCCGATTTTATATACGCTATAATAATTGAAGAGTGGGGTATATTAGGAGGATTATTTGTAATGGGACTATATCTATCCATTCTCTACCGAGCATACCAGAATACCCGTCGATGCACACAAGCATTTCCAGCATTTTTGATGATGGGAATAGCAATGCTCATAGTATTTCAGGCTATAGTAAATATGATGGTAGCAACAGGAGTTATGCCTGTAACCGGACAACCCCTTCCTCTTATAAGCCGAGGAGGAACATCAATTGTTATAACCGGAATATACTTTGGAATATTACTAAATATAAGCCGATATACATCTACAGACGGAGAAAATAAAGAAGATAAAGAGACTTTACCCGAAAGCATATCGGCACCAAACCCCACTTTAAAAGATAAATTATGAAAAAGGAGATTAAAATAATAATCAGCGGAGGAGGAACAGGAGGACATATATTCCCCGCAATATCAATAGCAGATGCAATAAAAGATAAGCTCCCCAATGCCGAAATATTATTTGTAGGAGCTGAGGGACGAATGGAGATGGAGAAAGTTCCGGCAGCAGGATACAAAATAGTTGGTATTCCCATAAGCGGATTAAACCGTTCAAATCTACTTAAAAACTTTAAAGTAATAGCACAACTATTCAAAAGCCTGAGACTTGCCAAAAAGATAATAAAAGATTTTGCTCCGGACGCCGCAGTAGGAGTAGGAGGATATGCAAGCGGACCAACCCTATGGAGTGCCGCAAGAAAAAAAATTCCTACCATAATACAAGAACAAAACTCATACGCAGGAGTAACAAATAAGCTATTAGCAAAAAAAGCAGATGCAATATGTGTAGCATACGACGGGATGGAACGATTCTTTCCTGCAGATAAAATAGTTCTCACAGGAAATCCTGTACGCAAGGACCTCACAAATAACATCTCTCGAGACGAAGCAATAGAATATTTCGGACTTGACAAAAACAAAAAAACCATACTTGCAATAGGAGGAAGTCTTGGAGCAAGAACCATAAACGAAAGCATTGCCAATGCATTAAAAGAGATACCCGAAGGGATACAAATAATATGGCAATCGGGCAAATTCTACGATAAAAACGCAAGTGAAGCAATAGCCAATGCCGGAAAAGTTGCAGTAAAACAGAGTGCATTCATCACCCGTATGGACTTAGCATACACCGCAGCCGATTTGGTAATATCAAGAGCCGGAGCATCATCAATATCAGAGTTATGTCTATTAGGCAAACCAGCCATATTGGTACCATCACCAAACGTAGCAGAAGATCACCAAACAAAAAATGCTATGGCTCTATCATCAAAAGAGGCAGCAATATTGGTAACCGACACAGAAGCAAGAGAAAAATTGATGCAACAAGCATTTGAGCTAATAAAAGACAGCGAGAAATTAGGAAAAATGTCAAAAAACATAGAGGCTCTTGCACAAAAAAATTCGGCAGCCAGAATAGCCGATATAGTAATCAATACCATAAACAAAAGAGGATAATGGAGAATAAAAAATCGATATACTTTTTAGGTATAGGCGGAATAGGAATGAGTGCCTTGGCAAGATACTTTATATCAAAAGGATATAAGGTAGCCGGTTATGACCGTACACAAACACACATAACCGATGCACTTACAAACGAAGGAGCCGAAATTGTTTACGACGAAAATATCGACCTCATACCATCGTACTGCAAAAATCCCAGCGACACACTTGTAGTATATACCCCTGCAATACCCTCAACTCACAAAGGATTTGAATACTTCAAAGCAAACAACTTTGAAATAGCAAAACGAGCAAAAATATTGGGTATGATAACCCGAAACAGCAAAGGATTGTGTATAGCAGGTACACATGGTAAAACCACAACAAGCTCAATGTTGGCTCACATATTGGCATCGTCAAAAGTAGAGTGTAACGCATTTTTAGGAGGAATACTAAAAAATTACAACAGCAACCTTATACTCTCAAACAAAAGCGAGCTAACCGTAATTGAGGCAGACGAATATGATCGTTCGTTTCACCAACTTTCACCCCG
>JAZONU010000225.1:0-2508 GCA_045654605.1 Candidatus Caccoplasma sp.
TTGAATACTGTGCATTGGTTGAGGGTGCAAATCAACATAATAAAGTTGATTTTATCAACAAAGCATCTAAGATTCTGCCTTTACTATATATTAAAGCTTCTCTTATTACTCCCGAAGATAGCTTTGTAGATTATCCCGAAAGATTTGTTAGCGAGGAGATGTATAATGCTGTAAAAAGCGGAATAGAGCAACAATTAGGACACAACGATGCCTACTTAGAGGTATTTATGGATGGTATGCAATATAGCGACACTCCTATCACAGCTTTTATTTCAGAAGACTTGACAGACATTTGGCAACCTATACGTGATTTTTTAGAGATATACCGATTGGGGGACGAAGATAATTCAAGAGCTGCTTTAAGTGATTGTTTAGAGGCTTTCAGAGAGTATTGGGGACAAAAATTGGTTAATGTTCAACGTCCTCTACACTCGTTACTATATAACTCTGATTCTATAGAGGGTAACGACGACTACGATATGAATTTTAATGACGAGGAGATTGATAATGAGTTTTGAGGATGTAAAAGAGATATCAACCATTAATTCTGAAACAAATCTTATAAAAATTTCGAAAGAGGATGTTGCTCTATTGGAAAAGGAGTTTTTCGATGGACGAATAATCGTAATACAATCAAGTGAAGAGGCTAAAAAGGCAATTGCATACCTTTCTAAATTCAAGATAGTTGGTATTGATACCGAAAGCAAACCTTCTTTTAAAAAGGGACGCCAAAACAAAATTGCTTTGTTGCAAATATCTACAACCGAATGTTGCTTCTTGTTTAGATTAAACATTATGGGCTTTTCTCCCGAAATGGCAACTTTCTTTGAAAACGGAAATATAACAAAAGTTGGTTTGTCACTTAAAGATGACTTTTTAATGCTTCACGGCATGTCTGCTTTTACGCCAAAGGGATTTGTTGATATTCAATCAATAGTTGACAATTATGGTATTGGTGAAAAAAGTCTGCAAAAGATATATGCTATATTGTTTGGTAAGAAAATTTCAAAATCTCAAAGGCTATCTAATTGGGAGGCTGACGTTCTAACAGATGCTCAAAAACGTTATGCCTCAACCGATGCATGGGCTACATTGAAAATTTATGAAAAACTTCTGACATTAAAATAAATAACGATATGGTTAGTTATTAACAACCATAAACAAGAACTATTATTTTGTTATTGTGTTTATCTATAACATATAATATGTTTACTGGTTATGATAAAGCCTCATAATATAGTCTCTTTTTTCCTTATTTTATATATAGCTATAGCAGCTTATTTAGCAAAAGATTTAGTTATTGTTTATGATAACTATTTTGAATACTTTTTTCTGATTGCCATTAGTTTAATTATTATTATCATTTTAAGATATACACTTAAACATGTGGATATAAACAACAACGATGATAAAGAATAACTTTTATCTTTATCATCGTGTTATATCAGTGTTTATTATTTCTCTTCAAGTTCAATCACTTCCAAATCTTTAAACTCACTTCCGTCAATTGTAAGACGTACCAATGTTCTCACTTTATGAAAACCATACACTCCAGCCGCACCCGGATTTATATGCAGTAGATTGAGTGTTTTATCATACATTACTTTTAATATATGTGAGTGTCCTGATATAAATAGTTGAGGTGGACAATGAAAAATTTCGGGAAGAACCTCTTTTGAATAATGTCCAGGATATCCGCCTATATGAGTAATCCAAACAGACACATCTTCAATATTAAATCTCTGATGCTTGGCAGTTCTCATACGAACATCCTGTCCATCTATATTACCATACACTGCACGAACAGGTTTTATTGCCTCTAATTTAGATAGCACCTCTTCTGATCCTATATCTCCACAATGCCATATTTCATCACACTCATCAAAGTATGTTACATAACGTTCATCCCAATGAGCATGTGTATCTGATATAATTCCTACTCTTTTTGCCATAAACATCAATATTTAATTGCGAAGATAATATTTAAATTTATTTCAGATAGTGCATTCATTGCTTTTTTATAACTTTGCATCCGTTTTAAATTTTAAACAAATAAACTATGGATATAATTATTTCAACGGCAGGTTTTATTGTAGGCATTGCTTTTATTCTATATGGAGCAAACTTTCTTGTAAAAGGAGCTTCTGCTCTTGCCCGTAGATTTAAAATAAGCGAGCTCATTATTGGTTTAACAATTGTGGCTTTGGGAACATCTTTACCTGAGTTGGTTATTAGTGTAGGTTCTGCTATTAAAGGTTCTTCGGGTATTGCACTTGGTAATGTTGTAGGCAGCAATATATTTAACACTATGCTTATTTTAGGAGTAACAGCATTAATAACTCCTATTAGATTTAATGGTCGTATGCTATCTCGAGAGTTACCATTTAACTTATTAGCATCAATAGTATTGATTCTTATTGCAGGAAGTTTGGTTATAGGAGGAGAAGAAGGAGGATTTATTAGCCAATATAGCGGTATGATTCTTTTATGTTTCCTCGCCATATTTAT
>JAZONU010000226.1:0-2396 GCA_045654605.1 Candidatus Caccoplasma sp.
GCTACGATCCGACTTCAGCAATCGTAATACTTGGAGCCCTATTCAAGTTATTGCACCTTGCAGGTGGTAATTTCATGTTATCGTTAGGAATGGGTATTGAGGTATTGATGTTTATCTTAACAGCCTTTGACGTACCTGCAAAAGAGTACAAATGGGAAGAGGTATTCCCTGTACTTAAAAGCGAAGATCCAAACGACCGTCCCGAATTTAAAGGAGGCAACGGAGGAGGCGGAGGATTTGTAGGTTCAATGCCAGTAGGAGTAAATACCCCTATCGAAGGAGGAGTAGCCTCTGACGCACAAGGAGGAGGAGTAGCCGTTGGTGGAGGAACCATAATAATCGGAGGAGGAGCAAATCTCCCCTACGTTTCGCCCGAAGCAGCAAAAAACTCTGCAGGAATACCATCTGATATTCAATTAGACGAAACCGACACACAATCATTATCGCAAAGTATTCAAAAGCTATCGGCGGCAGCAGACCAGCTCTCAAAAATGGCAGAATTGACATCAGCCACACAAACATATTTAGAGCAACTATCTGCTATCTCAAACCAAATGGAGCAATTCAAGAGAGCAACAGAATCGCTTACACAAGTATCTAATGTATTGTTAGAGTCGTACCGAAACATCACAGACAACTCAGACAACATAACCTCACATTCACAAGGATATGTAACACAAATGGAAGATTTAAACCGCAACCTTGCAGGTTTAAACACAATATACGAAATACAATTAAAGAGCATCAGTTCTCAATTAGACAATATCGACCGAGTAAACATCGGCTTAAGAACCATTCGCGACATGTACGAGAACTCTGTTGACGATAGCACACGCTACTGCAAAGAGACCGAGAGAATGACAACATACATGTCGCAACTCAACTCGGTGTACGAAAATATGTTGGCAGCCATGACTGTAAATATGTACAACAATCCAATGGCAGCAATGGGACGTCAATCCTCAACATTTAAAGATGAAGATGAGAATAAAAACAAAGAGTAGGCATTAACATAAAAACAGAAGCAAAAAAATGGCATCGAATAACTATTCAAATATGACGCCGAGGCAGAAGATGATAAATCTTATGTACATCGTACTAACTGCCATGCTTGCCTTAAATGTCTCTACCGATGTGTTAGACGGATTTAAACAGGTAGAGGAGAGCCTTTCACGTTCAGCAGATAACGCTGCCGAACAAAACAAGGCACTCTACCGCGAGTTAACCGATTACAACAACACCAATCCCGAAAAATCAAAGGAGTGGTACAGTAAGGCTACCGATGTTCGTACCCGCACCGAAGATCTTGTATCCTACATCGAGTCGTTAAAATTGATGATAGTAAAACAAGCTGACGGTGATGATGGAGATATAAACAACATAAAACGTATGGACGATTTAGAGGCAGCATCACACGTAATGCTATCTCCAGCAAAAGGACAAGGTGAGAAATTACGCACATCATTAACCGAATATGCCAACTATGTTACGCCCATGGTAAACGACTCAACGAAACGCAAAGTAATCAGCGAGTACCTATACCCTGTTGCCCGTAATAAAGAGGGAATAATCGACAACAAAAAGTGGGAAGAGGAGACCTTTGAGGGAATGCCCGTTGCCGCAGCAATAACAGTGCTAACAAAATTACAAAACGATATAAGATACGCTGAAAGTGAGATACTTCACATATTGCGTAACAATATCGACGAAGGCGACGTAAGAGTAAACCAAATGAACGCATACGTTATACCCTCATCAAAAACCATTATGAGAGGAAGCTCTTACTCAGCAAACATTGTATTGGCAGCTGTCGACACAACACAAGTACCAACAATATTCATTGGCAACAAAGAGTTAGGAAAAGAGAAAAACGGAGTGTATGAATTTGTATGTAACCAAACAGGAGTTTTTGATTACAGCGGATATTTAGAGGTAGCAGCAGGAGATGGTTCTAAACTTCGCCACCCATTCACCTCGAGCTATACCGTAATTGAACCATCGGCAACAGTTTCGGCAACAATGATGAACGTGTTATATGCAGGAATCGACAACCCCATAAGCATATCAGTTCCAGGAATACCCAACAATGCAATATCAGCAACGATGACAAACGGAACACTCACACGTTCGGGCAATGGTTGGGTTGCTCGTCCAAAATCAGTTGGAGCAGATGCAGTAATCTCTATTACAGCCAACGTAGAAGGACGCACACAATCAATCAGTCAAACCTCATTCAGAGTAAGACAGTTGCCAGATCCAATGCCATTTATAGCATATAAAGATGACAAGGGTAACGAACAACGCTACCGAGGAGGAAAACCAATAAGCAAAGCACTACTTATTAAAGCACCCGGAATAGAGGCAGCCATAGATGACGGACTATTGAACATCTCATT
>JAZONU010000227.1:0-3087 GCA_045654605.1 Candidatus Caccoplasma sp.
GTCTTCTGTGTTAAACTTGTTAATTTTTATCTTTTAATAAATATGTTTCTCAAAAATTTTATCTAACTTTGCAATCTTAGAAAATAAAGATATTACACTATATGACAACTACAATTGAACCTATTGAAGAGGGTAAAGCTAAAAGCTTGAATTTTATTGAACAAGCTGTTATGGATGATTTGGCAGCAGGTAAAAACGGAGGCAGATTAAATACTCGTTTTCCACCAGAACCAAATGGATATCTTCATATAGGACACGCGAAGGCTATATGCATGGATTTTGGTATAGCTGAAAAATTTGGTGGAACATGCAATTTGAGATTTGATGATACTAATCCTGCAAAAGAGGACACTGAGTATGTTGATGCAATAATGGAAGACATCAAGTGGCTTGGTTTTGATTGGGAAGATCGTTTATATTATGCATCTGACTATTTTCAGAAATTATGGGATTTGGCAATTAGGTTAATTAAAGAGGGGTATGCTTATGTTGATGAACAATCTTCAGAGCAAATAGCTGCTCAAAAAGGAACACCAACACAACCTGGAACTCCATCTCCTTTCCGCGATAGACCTATTGAAGAAACTCTTGATCTTTTTGAGAGAATGAACAAGGGAGAGTTTGAAGAGGGGAGCATGGTGTTACGCGCCAAAATAGATATGGCGTCGCCTAATATGCACTTCCGTGATCCTATAATGTACCGAATAATAAAACATCCTCACCACAGAACAGGAACAACATGGAATGTTTATCCAATGTATGATTATGCACATGGTCAATCAGACTTCTTCGAGGGAGTGACACACTCAATATGTACGTTGGAGTTTGAGGTTCATCGCCCACTATATAATTGGTTTATAGATCGTATTGCAGACGAAACATATCGCCCACGACAAATGGAGTTTAACCGTTTAAATTTAACATATACAGTTATGAGTAAACGTAAACTTTTACAGTTGGTACAAGAGGGATTGGTTCGTGGTTGGGACGATCCTCGAATGCCGACTATTTGTGGATTACGTCGCAGAGGTTATACCCCTGAGTCAATACGCGGTTTTGTTGATAGAATAGGCTATACAAAATATGATGGTCTTATAAGTGTATCACTATTGGAGCACAGTATTCGTGAGGATCTGAATAAAAATGCTACTCGCGTATCGGCAGTTGTTAATCCTGTAAAACTTATTATTACCAACTATCCGGAGGGAGAGGTTGAGTATGTTGAAATGGAGAATAACCCCGAACAAGAAAATTCAGGAACACATAAAATGCCATTTACTCGAGAACTATACATTGAACGAGAGGATTTTATGGAAGATGCTCCTAAGAAATTCTTCCGCATGACTCCAGGCAAGGAGGTGCGTTTGAAAGGAGCATACATTGTTATGTGTACAGGATGCAAATACGATGCAGATGGTAATTTAGAGGAGGTATATTGCGAATACGATCCTGCAACTCGAAGCGGAATGCCGGAGAGTGCTCGTAAAGTAAAAGGAACACTTCATTGGGTGTCTGCACAATATAATCAAGAGATAGAAATTCGATTGTATGATCGCCTCTTTATGGTTGAAAATCCTGCAGAAGAGAAGGATAAAGATTTTAGAGAGCTACTTAACCCTGATTCATTGGTTATCGTAAAAGGATATGCCGAACAATATCTTGCAGAAACAGCAAAAATAGGAGATCGTTATCAATTCCAACGTATAGGATACTTTACAGTAGATAAAGACTCTTGTCCGGGAAAATTGGTATTTAATAGAACGGTATCGTTGAAAGACGGATATAAAGCATAGAATATAAAAAGTTTTTGAACCACATTATCGTATTTGAATATGAGCAAAAAAACAGATTTGTTGTTGCGATATGAGAGTATGTTGCGAGGAGAAAGCGTAGAGTGGTTTGATACTGAAGAATATGAAGAGATAGCATTGGAGTATGAAATGACTTCAATGCTTTCTGATGCAATAAAGGTAATTGAAACGGGATTGAAATATCATCCTATGTCTGAAGATCTTCTAACAAGGAAGGCATACTATCTGTTAATAACAGGACGAATTGAAGAGGCAGAAAATGTAATTTCTGTAGTAACTCACAAAACAGAAGAGGCTCAATCTGTGAGGGCAGAATTATTGCTGATATCAGGTAAGGCAGAAGAGGCAACAGCCATCTTGATAGAATTGCTTGATGATAATAATTTAGAGGCAGAC
Organism: Candidatus Caccoplasma sp.; assembly: GCA_045654605.1. Lineage (GTDB taxonomy): Bacteria > Bacteroidota > Bacteroidia > Bacteroidales > G3-4614 > Caccoplasma_A. The sequence continues at coordinate 2,208 of JAZONU010000227.1, forward strand.
CATATTCTCAACATAATTGATATATGTGCCGACTATAAATTATATAGCTATATATTTGAATCAATATTTAATGCTATAGGAAGATTTCCTCGTGCTGAAAAATTAAATCTTTTGCGAGATTTAATGAGAGTATTAGAAGAGGAATCTGAATTTCAGTACCAGATAAAGGTTGTAGAGAACATCCTTGATATAGATCCATATTCATATCTTGAGTGGATAAAAATAATAGAGTTATATATCTATTTCTCTGATATCCAAAAAGCCTTTGATGCAATAGAGTATGCATTGGCCATAGATCCTGAAAATTCAGATGTACTTTATTATAGAGCATATTGCTTTGTGGAGCAAGGTAATTACGAAGAAGCGATATCTGTTCTTAAGCCATTAGATAAAAGCAGGAATGAAGATATATATATATTGTTGGCAACATGTTACAATAAAATAGGTAAATATAAGGAGAGTGATAAAGTGCTTGAAGAGAGTCTTCTGAATTATCCTCAAGATGCCAAGAAGCTATATATAATGGCACAAAACAGATATAAAACAAATAGTGATTACAAAGAGGTTATAGGTCTGTTAAAACGTGCCGAAGAGTTAGAACCATACTCGTCAGATATTTTATATCTATTAGCAAAATTATATTACGAGCAAGAGTCGTACGATAAAGCTAAAGAAACATTGGTAAAGTTTGAGCAATCTGATTATGAGGAGTCAGATGTCAGGGCATATATATTAAGCGGAGATATTGAAGTAAAAAGTGGATTACCCGATATAGCTTTAGAGTATTATAAAAAAGCATTTGCCATTGATAAATACGACGTAGATACATGTTTGAAGATGATATATGCATATTCAAAGCTACATGATATTGAAAATATGC
>JAZONU010000228.1:0-8993 GCA_045654605.1 Candidatus Caccoplasma sp.
GCGCGCTACCAACTGCGCTATACCCCGATTTGCGATGCAAAAATACATCTTTATTGTAAATATACAAAATATCCTTTTCTATTTACCTTGAAGTGAAAATAGAGCGGATGCATTGCTATATGTAGCCTCTTCAACCTCCTTCTGTGAAAGAGACAACACCTCTGCCACCTTTTTAATGGTATTTACTATGTAAGAAGGTTCATTCCGCTTTCCCCTATATGGAACAGGAGATAAATATGGTGCATCAGTCTCAACGACTAATCGTTCAATTCCTATCTCAATTATTGTATCTTCTATCTTTACATTCTTAAATGTTGCAACTCCATTAATTCCAAAATATGCATCACCAACCTCTCGCACCCTTTTTACATCTTGAGGCGAACCACCGAAGCTATGCATTACAAACCTCTCCACGGGAAACTGTTTTAGAACATTTAGTGTATCATCAAGAGCCTCCCTATTGTGAATGATTACAGGCAACGACTTTTCATTTGCCCATCTTAATTGTTCAGCAAAGACCTCCATTTGCTGTGTACGATATGTGGTATCCCAATAGAGGTCTATTCCCACCTCTCCAACAGCCTTATAATTTCCACTCTCAAATTCGGAGCATATTTGCTGTAACTGCTCTTTGTAATCCTCTCCTACCGATGTAGGATGTAAGCCCATTGCCGCAATACAACAATCACTATACCTATTTAATACTCTCTTTAAGGGATTTACTGTTTCGGTATCGACATTCGGCAACATCATCATAGTAACCCCCGCATCCTTTGCTCGTTGCACAACAGCATCGCAATCCTCTCCGAACTCGGGAAGATAGATGTGGGTATGTGTATCAAATATCATAATTTACGTTCAGTTAACGAATTTGCAAATCGCTTAAGCTCTTCGTTATTAGGAATTTCATCAAGATAAGCGAGAGCCTTCTGACTATAATCTGATATTTTATCTCGTGCTATTTTATCAATGCCTAACTCACTATAAATGGCAGTAACTTGCTCTATTTTATAATCATCAGCTTTAGCAGATAAAAGAGCCTCTAACCTCTCTTTTGTTGAGCCTGTTGCTTTAGATAGTGCTGATATAAGCATATAGGTCTTCTTGTTGTTAAGAATATCACCACCTATCTTTTTACCAAATGTCTCTGAATCGCCATATACATCAAGATAGTCATCTTGTAATTGAAATGCCAAACCTATATTTTCGCCAAATTTATAAATTGCTTCAGATTGTTTCAATGTAGCTCCCCCTATTATTGCTCCCATTTTAAGAGCACAACCTATCAGAACAGCAGTTTTAAGACGAATCATATTAATATACTCCTCGACGCCAACGTCGATACGAGCTTCAAACTCCATATCATACTGCTGACCTTCACATATCTCCAACGCAGTTTTATTGTATAAATCAAGAACCTCTTTATGTACTCGTGATGGCGCCTCACAAACCATTTGTGTAGCAATTATCTGCATTGCATCACCCGAAAGTATAGCAATATTTTCATTCCACGCCTTATGAACCGTCGGACGTCCGCGTCTGATATCAGCCTTATCCATTACATCATCATGTAATAGAGTAAAGTTGTGAAATATCTCCAATCCCAACGCAGGAGATATTGCTTCGTTCACATCTCCACCAAACATATCACAAGCCATAACGGTTAATAGAGGACGTACACGTTTTCCACCCATATCTAACTGATACTTTACGGGTTCGTACAATCCAAAAGGATATTGAGGATACTCTATCTCCGATATTGCCTTATTTATAAGCTCTATATATTTATCAACAGTTTGCACAACTCTTAAAATCTTAATTATATAGTTACTCGTTTTAGATACTCATTCATAAGCCACTCATTTTGTTGTTCAATTGTCATTTCCGAATTATCCAAAACAAGTGCATCGTCAGCTTTTCGCAAAGGACTTACAGCTCTGGTTTGATCGATACGATCTCTCTCTTCTACATTAAATAAAATCTCTTCGAAAGTTACTTCATTATTACCCTTCTCTCGCATCTCATCTAATCGACGCTTTGCTCTGATTTGTGGCGAAGCTGTTACAAATATCTTCAACTCAGCATCAGGGAAAACAGTTGTACCTATATCTCTTCCATCCATTACAATTCCTTTGTTTTTTCCCATTTCGCGTTGAAGTTCCACCATAGCCTCTCTAACCAGAGGAACAGCAGCTACAATACTCACTCTCCCTGATACCTCCATACCTCGAATCTCTTTCTCAACATTCTCTCCGTTAAGCATAAGATATTGCTTTCCTGCATCATCAAGTCCAAATGTTATGGATATTTGCGATATTTGAGTCCTGAGAGCTATCTCATCAACTTTATCGCCATTAATCAGATTATTTCGTAAACAATAGAGAGTTACCCCTCGATACATTGCTCCGGTATCGACATATATATATCCAATTTTTTTTGCCAACTCTTTTGACATGGTACTCTTTCCGCACGACGAAAATCCATCAATGGCTATTGTTATTTTTCTCATAGCTGAAATTTTAATTTTATCGTTTAAATTCGTTTAAACGCATATTCAGGTTAAACATAAACATGGTTCCGCTAACATGACGATTTGCCACTGAGAGTCCAAGACCCACCATTTTAACCTGAACTCCGGTTCCGAAAGTAAATCCTGAAAAGAAATTACGTCCGTATCGAAGCATATCGGTATGTGTTTTGTAATTATAACCCAAAGCTACATAAAAATTTCGACTTGGAATATACTCTACTCCAAAAATCATGTGTCGGAAAAGATTTGAGAAGAATGTATTTTTTGTTTCAAGAACCTCACCTCCTGAAAATTCATCAGTTCGAGGTTTTGTGTAAGGTAATTTCCATTGGCTTAAATGGTCAAGCGTTACTGACCATCTTATTGGAACGCTTCTCATTGTCTTTGAAAAACCGAACTGAACATCCCAAGGCAAACGTTCATGTTTTTCGGTAAAGCGTTTAAGCTGTCCTCCTAAATTCTTAAATACCAAAGACATTGAAAATTGCTTTTCGGGATTATAATAGTTAAGACCTGCATCTATAGCAAGAGCTAATGATGAATACTCTGCATAAGAGGAATAAATAAACTTTGCTTGAAAACCTCCACGCCATCTCGTTCCAAAATCGTGTGCATATCCTCCACTTATTACCATATCCTTTGCTGAGAAAGTTCCCAAAACATTACCTGTAATGTCAGCTTCAGTTAAATTTCCATAACCCACATATTGCAATCCAGCAGACCATGCAGCCCTGTCTCCTGCCGATTTGGCAAAAATAGCTCCTGCTGAGTTTGTATTTGCCATATAACGCATATAGTTAAGGTCTATCAGCATATCCATTTCAGGACCTAATAATGCGGGGTTATAACGAACCAACGAAACATCTTCTTCAATGATTGAGATATTGTTTCCACCTAATGAATTGGCATGCGAAGAGACAGGCATATCAAGAAAATCAAATGCAGATTTCCCCTCCTGTGGCTTTACTTCAATAGCCACAAGCATCATTAGTAATATAAAAACAATTCTCTCTCTTCTCAGCATATGGTGTTAATAATAAGACAAATACAATCAAATACAAATGATTTTAGACTGCGATTTCGTAACAAAACTACAAAATAATAACGTAAAAATATCGTTTTGATTATATCTATAAGCGAAATTTATCATATAAATAATTAAATTTGCGGTAGAATTAATTAAACTTGTAAATCATATAATCATGAAACACACTTTAAAGATAGCATTTATAGCACTATTCTCTTTTGTTACAATATTAAGCAGTAGTGCTTACGATTTAAAGGCTGTGAGCGGCACAGATACAATCTACTATAATAAGACACAAAAAGCAAATATCGTTTTTGTTACATATAAGGAGGCTGACAAGGCTTCATACTGTGGTGATATTGTTATTCCAGAATCGATTTCCGTTAACGGAAATAAATATATTGTTGGAGGCATAGGCAGTGCAGCCTTCAAAAACTGCCAAGCTCTAACAAGTATCAAACTTCCTATAAGTATTGAATATATAGGGGATGATGCTTTCAGAAACTGCACTATACTATCAGAGATATCTCTTCCAAAATACGTCAGCAAAATAGGCTACTATGCTTTTGGCAACACAGGGTTGAGAAGGGTTGATATTCCTGACGTTGACGAGATTGAGGGTATGGCATTTAAAGGTTGTAGAAATCTAAAATCAGTAGCCATTCACGATAGCACTAAGGTTATTGGCGACTACGCGTTTATGGATTGTGTAAATCTTGAAAAGGTGAATTTACCATTAGCAATGGAACGCTTAGGAAGAAGTGCTTTTTTTAATTGCGTAAATTTAGGCAACGAGATTACCATATCTCATAAAACAAAGCTAATTGGTTTATATGCCTTTGGTAACTGCCACAAATTAAACATTATACGTTGCGACGGTACAGCATATATTCCCTTCTGCGAAAAGTTTGCTTTCGGGGATGTTAGACCGATCTCTAAAACTCTGATTGTTCCACCAAATACAAAATCTGCATACAAGAAACTTCAAGAGTGGAATGATTTTGTTCTTATCATAGAAGAGTAACCTATTGACTCTGCAAGTAACCTATGGCAAAGGTTGAGATTGATAATAAATCGGGATTCTGCTTTGGCGTAGTAACAGCTATAAACAAGGCTGAAGAAGAACTTAAAAAGGGCAATACACTATATTGTCTTGGTGATATTGTGCACAATAACGAAGAGGTTGAACGATTAAAGCAAAAAGGATTAGTAACAATCAACCACGAAGAGTTTAAGTCTCTAAAAAATGCCAAAGTCTTATTAAGAGCCCATGGTGAACCGCCTGAAACATATCGTATAGCAAGAGAGAACAATATTGAAATTATAGATGCCACATGCCCTGTTGTATTGCGATTACAACAACAAATAAAAGAGGCTTACACCAATGGAGACAGTCAAAAAGAGTCGATTGTAATATATGGTAAACGTGGTCATGCTGAAGTTAATGGACTCGTTGGCCAAACCGAAGGCAAAGCCATTGTTATAGAGGGGAGCGAAGATTGGTCGCTTATTGATACGTCAAAGAAAATCCATCTATACTCTCAGACCACAAAGTCGGTAGAGGGTCTTAATAAAATGGCTGAAGGACTCAGAAAATTACAACAACAAGAGAACAATCTGGAATGTCATGATACTATATGCAGACAAGTGGCAAACAGAATTCCAAATATTAGAGAATTTGCCATAAAACATGATATGATTCTTTTTGTCTGCGGGGAAAAGAGTTCTAACGGAAAAGTTCTCTTTGAAGAGTGTAAAAAGGTAAACCCCGACACTCACATGATTTCGAATATATCTATGATAGACAACCATACTCTTACAAACAAAAAGAGTATAGGAATATGCGGAGCTACATCCACCCCAAAGTGGCTTATGGTAGAGATTGCTGAATATGTAGAAAAAATCATTGAAGGCAAATATTAAAATTCAAAAAATTCAATACCTGCAACATAACAAAAATCGCTTTAAACAAGCAAAAATTCCACAATTGAGGCTATTTTCACAAAATTTAAAATAGCTTCATACTCTTTTTATATAATCCGACCTACTTTTCTGAAATATTTATTATCTTCGCAATAAATAAAATCTATAGCAATGAGTGAAAAGAAAAGATGTATAGGCATACTCACCTCAGGAGGTGATGCCCCAGGTATGAATGCAGCTATCCGTGCCGTAACCAGAACCGCCATATATAATGGTTTTGATGTCAAGGCTATTTACAGAGGTTACAAAGGTCTTATTGATGAAGAGATTGTTGACTTCAAAACCCAAAACGTAAGTAATATCATACAAATGGGTGGAACAATCCTAAAAACTGCTCGTTGCAAAGAGTTTGTTACCCCTGAAGGAAGAAAACTTGCTTACGAAAACATGAAAAAACATGGCATTGATGCCATTGTCGCAATAGGTGGAGACGGAACATTAACCGGTGCAAGAGTTTTTGCGACAGAATTCAACTTTCCAATAATAGGTATTCCGGGAACAATAGACAACGACCTTTATGGTACTGACAGAACTATTGGTTACGATACAGCCTTGAACACTATCATGGAATGTGTTGACAAAATCAGAGATACTGCAACTTCGCACGAACGCCTATTCTTCATTGAGGTAATGGGTAGAGATGCCGGTTTCCTTGCTTTGAATGGAGCTATTGCTGCAGGAGCAGAGGCGGCTATTATCCCCGAGATATCAACTGAGGTTGACCAACTTGAAGAGCTAATAAATAATGGCTTTAGAAAATCAAAAAACAGTAGTATTGTTCTTGTGGCAGAGAGCCCACACACAGGTGGTGCAATGAAATTGGCAGAACGAGTTAAAGAGGAGTTCCCCAAATATGATGTAAGGGTATCTATATTAGGACACCTTCAACGCGGTGGCTCTCCTACTGCAGAAGACCGTATTCTTGCAAGTAGAATGGGTGAAGCTGCAATTTCGGCACTACTTGACGACCAACGCAATGTTATGATTGGAATACGTAACAACGAGATAGTTTACGTTCCTTTCTCTAAGGCTATAAAATATGACAAACCTATAAACCGAGATTTACTCAACACTCTTAAAACGCTTTCAATTTAATTATAATTGAAGCACAGAGAAAGATGCTTGACAAGAAAATTTCAGAAGAAGAGTTAATTGAGAGAGAGTTTCAGAAACTTCTCGCTGAATATTTGGCTTCGAACCATAGAAAAAGGACGGAGATTATTGAACGTGCCTATCGTTTTGCAAAAGAGGCACATCAAGGAGTTCTTCGTCAATCGGGTGAGCCTTACATCCTACACCCTATTGCTGTTGCCCGCATTGCGTGTAAAGAGATAGGGTTAGGCTCTACTTCAATATGTGCCGCCCTACTCCATGACGTTGTGGAGGATACAGAGTACACAATTGAGGATATAGAAAACCTCTTTGGAAGAAAAATAGCTCAACTTGTTGATGGCCTCACTAAAATAGCCGGTGGAATTTTTGGAGACAAAGCATCAGAACAAGCCGAAAATTTCAGAAAGCTACTCATTACGATGTCGGAGGATATCCGCGTAATATTGATAAAGATGGCAGACCGTTTGCATAATATGCGAACACTTAACTCTCTTCAAAAAAGCAAACAGCACAAAATAGCCGGAGAGACTCTCTATATATATGCTCCACTTGCTCACCGTTTGGGTCTATTTAGCATAAAGACAGAATTGGAAGATTTAAGCTTCAAATACGAGAACCCGGACATTTACAACGAAATACGACAGAAAATAGAGGAGAGCGAAAAGGTTAGAACTGCCGAATTCAAAAATTTCTCAGTGCCCATAGTTGAAAAACTAAATGAATTGGGCATCTCTTATGAAATGAAGGCTCGAATAAAAAGTGTTTACTCAATCTGGAAAAAGATGGAAGCTAAACACATACCCTTTGAAGAGGTGTACGATCTTTATGCCGTAAGAATTATATTCTCCCCCAAACGTGAAGAGGACGAGAAACGCGAGTGCTGGGAGATTTACTCTGTTATAACAGATATTTACCGCCCACATCCCGACAGAATTAGAGATTGGATAAGTCGTCCAAAAGCTAATGGATATCAAGCTCTGCATGTTACGGTAATGGGTAAATCAGGAAATTGGGTTGAGGTACAGATACGTTCGAGCAAAATGGATGAAATTGCCGAACGAGGATTTGCTGCTCACTGGAAATATAAATCAGGTGAAGATCACGACTCTAACGAACGAGAAAACGAACTCGATATTTGGTTAAAAACAATCAAAGAGATTTTGGAAAACCCAGAGCCAAATGCTCTTGATTTCTTGGACACAATAAAACTAAACCTATATGCCTCGGAGATTTTTGTATTTACTCCTAAAGGCGATATTAAAACATTCCCTAAAGATGCAACAGCTCTTGACTTTGCATTTACTCTACACTCTGATATAGGTTACCACTGCATTGCAGCAAAGGTTAACCACAAACTTGTTCCTTTAAGTCATCGTTTACAAAGTGGTGATCAGGTAGAGATTTTAACATCAAAATCACAACGTCCCAAACAGGAATGGATAAATTTCATTACAACAGCAAAGTCAAAAACGCGACTAATTACAGCCTTAAGAAAAGATAGAAAAAATATTTCATCAAAGGGTGAGGTCATGTTTAAAGCTTTCATTGAAGCTCAAAATGAAAAACTCGACATTAATTTAATCATAAAGAGACTCATCGCATACTTCAAAATTAACCACCGAGACGAATTATTTTTCCTAATCGGAAATGGGGATATAAATCTTGATTCTAATCTTCTTAAATATATTGAAGAGAAAGAGGATAATATAATAATAAGATATTTAAAGAAACCTTTCGCAGCACTCTCTTCGAATAAAAGCAACGAAAAAGAGAAAGACAAAGAGGAAGACGATAACGAATTTATAGACAGAGCCTCTATCTTTTATATTCGCCCTGAGGAGGAGTTAAAAAGATATACGTTTGCTCCATGTTGTAATCCTATACCCGGAGAAGAGGTTGTTGGCTATGTAAATGACAACGAAACGGTAACAATCCACAAAGTAGATTGTCCTGTTGCTACCCGACTTAAAAGTAGCTTCGGTGAAAGGTTAGTTGCTGCACGCTGGATTGATGTTGTTGCCGCACAAAAATCATTCTCTGCAACAATAGAGATTAATGGTATTGATACAGTAGGAGTATTGAACCATATAACTCAAATTATTTCTCGCGATATGGCAATAAACATTAGAGCAATAACAATAGAGACAAGGGATGGTCTTTTTACAGGCAAACTATCAATAATGGTAAATGATGTAAAGAAAATAACAACTCTATGCTCTAATCTTAAGAAAATTGCCGAAGTTAAATCGGCCTCTCGAATAGAATAAAAAACTACTATTTAAAGATATAGTTATGATCAATATAAAACGTATTTTTACATTTAAAGTCATTTGGCAGACT
>JAZONU010000229.1:0-4822 GCA_045654605.1 Candidatus Caccoplasma sp.
TGAACGTATAACTGTGCGTACGATGCGAGAGTTTACCACATCGGCAGCTTCGTTTAATTCGAATATAGTCGAAAATGCAAGTTTATCTTCGTTTGGTCGCAATGAGCATAAGTTGTTACACAATCTTTCGGGCAACATAGGAATGGTTCTATCTACCAAATATACTGATGTTGCTCTCTTAAACGCCTCTTTGTCTATTACAGAACCAGGTAATACATAATATGTTACATCGGCAATATGCACACCAACTTCATAATTTCCGTTGGGTAGGACTCTTATTGAGAGGGCATCATCAAAATCTTTGGCATCTTTAGGGTCAATCGTAAAGGTGTTTACTCCTCTGAAATCCTCTCTTCGGGCTATCTCCTCTTGCGGTATCTCTTCTGGTATTTTATCGGCTGCCTCCTCTACATTTTCGGGATATTTATATGGGAGTCCAAACTCGGCAAGTATGGCGTGCATCTCGGTATCATTCTCTCCTGGAGCTCCCAAAATATCTATTACTTCACCCTCGGGATTTGATGCCAACGGATCCCACGAAACTATTCTTACTATAGCCTTATCACCATTTTTACCCCCTGCAAGTTTATCGAGTGGTATGAAAATATCATTGTCGAGAGAACGATTATTTGGAGAGAGAAAGGCATAATGCTTCTTCACCTCTAAAATACCCACATATGAGTTATCGGCACGTTCGATTATCTCTTGGACACGAGCCTCCAAATCATGGCGACGACGTTTGGTAAGTAAAGAATATCTCACTCTATCGCCAGAGAGAGCATGAAACGAATCCTCTTCCTTTACTGCAATAGGCTCACCTCCACCCTCAGGAATGATAAAATGCCCACTCTGTTTACGTTGAAATATTCCTTCACGAAGGTCTTTCTTGGGGTTACGGCGAAAACGTCCGGGATCTGTCTCGGTTAAAAACAGATTTTGCTGCATTTGATTGAGGATATGTGCAACCTCAATTTTTGCAGGTTCACTCTTAACTCCAATACCTCGAGCCACCTGTTTGTAGTTATATATTTGTGTTGGACGTTCCTTAAAGAATTTCTCGATGCGTTTTATCATCTCATCTTTAGTTATTCTCTGATTTTCAGAACCTTTACCTTTCTTGCTTTTAGCCATAACTCCAATCGTTAAATTTTCTCTTACAAAGTAAAAAATAAATTTGAGAATTAACAATTAGTTGAGTGATAAAAAAGTTATAACGCTATATTTGAAATCTATTTTCAGGATATTTATTTTGTTGAGATTTTTTTCGTGAAATATTTTTTAATTTTGCTTATGCAATAGAGTAATGCGATTACACGTTAATTATATATTAACGCCCAATAGTATAAAAAGATAAGCTACATATATTATGAAAAAATTGGTTTTTGCCACAAATAATAAACATAAGTTAGAAGAGGCTCGTAAAATTTTGGATGGAATGGTTGAAATTTTATCTCTTGCAGAGATTGAGTGTTTTGATGACATCCCCGAAACAGCCTCAACATTAGAGGGTAATGCTTTGATAAAGGCTCGATACATAAAAGAGAAATACGGATACGACTGCTTTGCTGATGATACCGGTTTATTGGTTGATGCTCTTGATGGTGCTCCAGGTGTATATTCTGCCAGATATGCCGGAGAGGAGTGTGATCCAAAAAAGAATATGGAAAAACTTCTTGATGAATTAGATGGGATAGAGCAAAGAGGTGCTGCTTTTGTTACCTGTGTAGCTTTAACATTAAGGGGTAGCGAACATATTTTTATGGGAGAGATTGGTGGCGTGATTACCAAAGAGGCTCGCGGAAATGCAGGATTTGGTTATGATCCTATTTTTAAGCCTTATGGGTATGATAAAACTTTTGCCGAACTTGGTGATGATATTAAAAACAGCATCAGCCATCGTGCAAAAGCGATGGAAAGATTGGCTCAATTTCTAAATAATTTGATTGATTAAAATATTTGTCTTTCGATATGAAAAGGGTTTTATTTCTTATACTATCTTTTGTTTTCTATTTTACATCTGTCTCTTCGCAGTCAGAGATGTTTGAGTGGCAGATATACTCTGCTTTTGATAATCCTAAGCAGGTTTTAGAGGGCAAAGAGTATATCTATATTTTAGCCGATGGATATTTATACTCGTATGACAAAGAGTATAACGAAGTGGCTGAAATAAGCAAAGAAAACAGATTGTCGGATACAGAAATTTCTCTGATAAAATATGACGACGTAAAAGATATGTTGGTTGTGGCATACGCAAATGGCAACATTGATATTCTGTATAAAGATAATACCTACAACATCCCCGATATAAAAGAGGCTATTATGACCTCCTCTAAGACAATCAATAATATAAATTTTTTTAATGAGAGGGATGAAATATATCTATCAACAGACTTTGGTATTGTAATCTTGAATAGTAAGAAATTTGAGATAAAAAATAGCTTTGAATTGGGTGTTAAAATATTAGATGCCACATATTTTGAGGGTAAATACTTTATGGTTGACGAGGAGAGGTATTTGAGTAGCTGCTCCGAAGATAATATACCATACGAAATAAATAATTGGGAGAGTATTTATAAATTCCCTACCACTCCAAAAACATTATTGAATCTTTCTGACGCTTTATGGATTCAAACCGCTGGTGAAATTTGGGGATACAATAAAGAGATAGGGGTAAAGAACATTGCTTACGGAAAATATGAATCAATAGAGAAAAATGCTTTAAATGAGATATATGCATATTCAAAAGTAAAGTCCTCTATTGATGTATTTCTTCCAAATTTCACAAAACAAAATAGTATAGAGCTGTTGCCATACATAGGCTATACTCCTTCGAGTGTATCGAACTATAATAAAAAATCGATATACTGGATGCTTAATGATAATGGCATTGCATCGTACAAAATAGAGGAAGATAATATTATTAAAAATGATACTGTTCCTATGTCGGATAAATTGGCAGTATCAAAACCATACTCTCTTGCAATATCAAATAGTACTCTATATTGTATTCCTGTAGGAGTATGTATAGATAGTGAGAGTCAAGAATCTCCCTACAATAACATATCGTATCTGAAAGATTACAGATGGCATAACATCTTTGGGGACAATGTTCCAAGTCCAAAAGATAAACCTGCCAAAGTAACCTGTTTTATGCTTCCCTCTAAGATAGTAATAGACCCTCAAAATGACGATATTGCATATGTAGGGACTTGGTTTGATGGTCTTTATAAATTTGAGAAGGGAGAGTATAAAGAGAATTGGAACTATTTAAACAGCCCCATAGTTGGTGCTGCCAACAACTATGCGAACTTGGTAAGCAGTTTGGCTTTTGACTCAAATCGCAACTTATGGATGACAAGTTATAGCACCGAGCAATGTGTTTTGATTTTAAAACCTGATGGCAATTGGGTTGTATATGACCATATCTCTCCTATGATAGATCAAAAATATCAGAGTTGTATGATTCATCCAGTAAAATCTAAAACTAAATGGTTTATATCGCCAGACCCTACAAAATCGTACGTTTTGGCATTGAATATAAACGGGACTCTTGAGAATAAAGCAGATGATAAATATCGTCAATTCTGGTCATTTACCGATCAAGATGGTAAAACCATAGATGCCACCACATACTATTGTATTGCAGAGGATCACGATGGCAAACTTTGGATTGGAACAGACCGCGGACCTATCATTATATCGCGTCCTGACAATTTTGAGAATAACAACTTTACCTGCCAAAGGGTAAAAATTGCTCGCAATGACGGAACAAATAACGCTGACCTTCTACTTGACGATGAAACGATCAGAGCTATAAAGGTTGATGGTGCAAATTGTAAATGGATAGGAACTTTTGGTAACGGAGCATTTTTATTATCAGAAGATGGATTGGAAACAATTCACCACTTTACGACTGAAAACTCCCTGCTCCCATCAAACAATATATACGACATAGCTATCAACCAAAAGAGTGGAGAGGTATATTTTGCTACCGATAAAGGATTGGCTTCGTTTAGAGCCGAAGCTGCAGAAGAGCAAGAGAATTATGAAAATATATATGCCTTCCCAAATCCTGTTCGTCCGGAATTTACAGGACAAATAACCATAACAGGTTTAATGTTTAACTCTCTTGTTAAAATCACCGATACTGTTGGTAATCTTATATATCAGGCATACTCAAAAGGAGGTCAAGTGGTATGGGACGGCAATGCAACAAATGGTCAACGCGTAAAAAGTGGTGTCTATTATGTGTGGGCATCTTCAACCGACGGCAAAGAGGGTGTAGTTACCAAAATAGTTTTCATATCGGGTAATTAAAAGAGAGAGATTTCCACATTAAAAGGTATATCAATAGAAAAAGAGAGGCTGACTAATTTGTCCTACGACTTTTAGTCAGCCTCTTTTATAGACTCTATCTCCTATTTTCTCAACCTCTGTTAATTAGATGCAGATATTTTTTAACTCGAAAAATCTTCAAAACTCTCTTCATCAGCAGGTGCTTCCACTTTTTTAACATCTTGTTGCTTAACAGTCTCTTTTCCTCCGAAGAAGGTAAAACATGCAACTACTATTAACAATACGAGCACTAATAGTAATGCGATTTTTGTCTTTTTATGTTTCATAATGTTTGATATTTATATTTTTAATCTCGTTTACTCATTCCGAAAAACTTGGCAAATATAGTGAAAAAATGGATACGATGAACTATTATTCGCTTATCTATTTAATTTAAAATCTGCAAAATGGAGTGTTTTTATTACCCTACTTAATGGTAATCAATGCTGTGAAATTAAGTCCTTTTTTGTCCTTTTAATAGTTATAT
>JAZONU010000230.1:0-2726 GCA_045654605.1 Candidatus Caccoplasma sp.
TAAATTCATTATATAATTTAATAATAAAAAAGATGTACAAAGGATTTAATTCATACGTTGAAGAGAGCATTAAAGAAAATTGGGAAATGATATCCCTAAGCGATTATAAAGGCGTTACATTTCAATACAAAGACATTGCCCGTAAAATTGCCAAATTGCATATTTTAATGGAAAATGCAGGAATTCAAAAGGGTGATAAAGTTGCTTTATGTGGAAAAAACACATCTCATTGGGCTATAGCATTTTTTGCCACATTGTCATATGGTGCAGTAGCTGTTCCTATATTACACGAGTTTAAAGCAGACAATATTCACAACATAGTAAATCATAGCGAAGCAAAACTTCTTTTTGTAGGAGATGTTGTTTGGGAAAATGTTAATGATGAATTAATGGATGGGTTGGAAAGCATTATATTAATAAATGATTTTTCAATACTTAAAACCAATAATGAAAAACTTAAGTATGCACGAGAGCATCTGAATGAACTATTTGGGAAACGATACCCAAACAGATTTACAGCTGAAGATATTAACTATCACAAAGATTCTCCCGATGAATTAGCTTTGATTAACTACACGTCAGGATCTACAGGATTCTCAAAAGGAGTTATGCTACCCTACCGAGCTTTGGTTACAAATCTAAAATATATATTAGAAAACGTAACTCAACAAAAACGAGGCGATAATGTTGTAGCAATGCTACCTATGGCTCACATGTATGGATTAATGGTTGAAGTTTGCAACTCTTTCTGTAGAGGATGTCATATACACTTCCTTACACGCATACCATCACCTAAAATTATACTTGAAGCTTTTGCCGAGTGCAAACCAACTTTTATAATTACCGTACCTCTTGTAATAGAAAAAATCATAAGAACAAAGGTATTCCCACTGTTGGACAAACCATTAATGAAAGTTCTACTTAAAATTCCATTTATTGACGACCAATTACATTCAAAGGTAAGAGTAAAATTAGAAGAGAGTTTTGGTGGAAACTTGAAACAAATTATTGTTGGTGGAGCAGCTCTTAATAAAGAGGTTGAGCTATTCTTACAAAAGATTGGCTTCCCTTTAACTGTTGGTTATGGAATGACAGAATGTGCTCCTCTAATATCATATTCATGGTGGGAAAATACAAAACCTCTGTCATGTGGTAAAGTACTGCCTTATAATGAATACAGGATAAATTCTGTTGATCCAGAGAATATTCCCGGAGAGTTGTGGGTAAAAGGAGATAATGTAATGCAAGGCTACTACAAAAATGAGGAGGCGACAGAAGCTGTAATGGACGGTGAATGGATGAATACCGGAGACCTTGGTATAGTTGACAAAGATGGATTCCTATTCTTGAAAGGGCGTAGTAAAAATATGATTCTCGGACCTTCAGGACAAAATATATACCCAGAAGAGATTGAGGACAGAATAAATAATATGCACTTAGTAACAGAATCAATAGTTATTGAACAAGAAGGAAAACTTGTAGCGTTAATTTACCCAGACTTTGAAAGTGCAGCAAAATTAGGCCTCGACCAAAAAGCAGTTATTGACTTAATGGAAGAGAATAGAATTATGCTAAATAAGGGACTTGCGGCGTATTGTCAAATAACAAAAGTTAAAATATTCTACGAAGAGTTTGAAAAAACTGCTAAAAGAAGTATTAAACGATTCTTATATCAAAATGCTTAATTGATATAACTCTATTTGATTAACAAATATTTAAGTGAGTATATGAATAAATAAGTAATATACTCACTTTTTTTTGGTAGTTTTAAACATTATTCACTATCTTTGCATAGATAATAAGCTGTCTTAAATTAATATTTTCAACATTAAGAATATTGTTTAAGATTGTAATGTATAATCGATAAAATGTATTTACATGGCACAAAGTTTTAACATTTACTTTGAAGAAAGTATAAAAAAGAATTGGGAACTTCCAGCTCTCAGCGACTTTAAAGGTGTTGCCTATCACTACAAAGACATTGCTCGCAAAATTGAAAAAATTCATATTTTGTTTGAAGCTGCCGGAGTAGAAAAAGGAGATAGAATTGCCATTTGTGGAAGAAACTCTTCACACTGGGCTGTAGCTATGTTCGCTACGTTAGCATATGGAGCCGTCGCAGTTCCTGTATTACACGAATTTAAAGCAGACAATGTTCATAATATCGTAAACCATAGCGAAGCAAAATTACTATGTGTTGGTGATATGGTTTGGGAAAATCTTAACGACGAAATGATGCCTGATTTAACAGGAATTATTCTTCTTAATGATTTTTCTGTACTAAAATCAAAATCGGAAAAATTAGTTGAGGCCAGACGACACCTAAACGAACTTTTCGGTAAGAAATTCCCCGAACGATTTACTACTGACGATATTAATTATCATAAAGATTCTCCCGAAGAATTAGCAATAATAAACTACACTTCAGGCTCAACAGGTTTTTCTAAAGGCGTAATGTTACCATATAGAGCATTACATGCAAACTTGAAATTCTGTATTGAAAACCTACCATGGCTAAAAACCGGAGATAATGCGGTATCTATGTTGCCAATGGCACACATGTACGGATTAATGATAGAGTTATTCAATCCGTTCTCAAAAGGATGTCATATACATTTCTTAACTCGTATTCCATCACCCAAAATAATATTGGATGCGTTTGCTGAGTGCAAACCGCCTATCATTATTGCAGTACCTCTAATTATTGAAAAAATCATCAAGAATAA